>URWB01000193.1 GCA_900551415.1 uncultured Eubacteriales bacterium | reverse complement strand
GGCTTTGTTCTTATCGGTTTTCCAAATTCTTTGACCGCCGGTATTCCAGAGGAGAAAGACCAAACTGCTTTTTGAACACGGCGGCAAATTTCCCTTGATTAGAGTAGCCGACCTGTTCGGATATTTCGGCAATCGGACGCTTTGTGTCCGAAAGAAGTCTTGCGGCTTCGTTCATACGGATTTCCCGCAGCCAAGTGGATATATTCTGTCCATATACGCCTCGAAAATAGTTTTTCAGGCTGGTTTCACTGACCGAAAAGCGTTCTGCAATCTGCCGTACAGGAATGTGCTGGCGAAGATCATCGGAAAGGATTTGCGCTGCCCTTTTTGCAATTTCAACCTGCGTTTCCGTGTAGAAGCCGCAGGTTTTCGGAGGCCGGATTTCCATGTTGAGAAGCCGGTGGAGAAGTTCAAGCGTATAGATTTGCAAATGGAAGATAGAAGGCCTTTCAGAAAGCTGCCAGAGGTTTTGAAATATATTTTCCAGTTCACTATCCGCTTCGTTGATATATGTCTTATGATTGCCACAATAATTTTCTTCCAGCGTAGGGAGGTCAAGTGAAAAAGATTTCAAAAGTTCACCGCAGGACTGTAAAAGAAGTGGCAGGTCAAAGTATATTTTTATGCCCTGATATTGCCGTGTGGGAAAGATATATTCTTTCTGTGCGGTCTGTTCACTGACACAAAAATCATTTTCCTTCAGGTAAATGTAGGAGCCGTCATCCAGAAGCAATTCACTTCTGCCCGAAACGCAATAGTTAATCAGCAAAGGCTTTAGATTTGAATTTTCATCCGACTCCGGCCATACGGGAGCGTTTACAAAAATAAAAGCCAAAGTCAGCCCCGGAAAGAGCGTATGGAATGTCATGCGTCCCTTGCCATCTGCCCGATCCAAAAGCAATGTGCTGCTATTTGGACTGTTTTTCAAGGTCACACCAGAAACAGCATCGCTGTTTTCTAAAATGTTGTATATCATGTTACGCAACTGCTTCGCCCCTTTCATCACGCAAAATCGCTGATATTATTATACCTGCGAGAAAACTCCTGGTCAATGGATATTCTGGTAGAGCGAAAAAGCTCCTTGCTATACGGGCTTAAAATACCGATATGTGCATAGAAGCACAGCTGAATTTATGCTATCATTAGTGTTGGTTAGCAAGAACTAATCAAGACGAAAGTAATCATGTTAGGAGGTTTCGCAATGAACAACAAATTGCAAGGAAAGGATCTCATCAATATCGGTATTTTCACGGCGATTTATTTTATCGTCATTTTCGCTGCGGCGTCCATCGGTTTTATCCCGATTTTCATTCCGCTTATCAGCGTGGTCGTGCCGCTTGTGGGCGGTATTCCGATGATGTTGTTCTTCTCCAAAATTAAGAAATTCGGTATGCTTACCATCTGCGGAGTGCTGCTGGGTATCATTATGCTGCTGACCGGCATGGGCTGGTGGTGCATCCCTACCGGGCTGATCTTCGGGCTGATTTCCGATTTTATGATGAAAGCCTGTGACTACAAAAATGCCAAGCGTGAAGTGTTGATTCACGGCGTTTTTTCCATGTGGGTAATCGGCGCCTTTATTCCCATCGTTGTGACGCGTGACGCTTACTACCAGAACCTGCTCCCCGGTTACGGTCAGGAATATGCCGATACGCTTATGGCTTATATGCCCGACTGGATTTTGCCGGTATTGCTTATCGCTTTTGTTTCTTTTGCTACGACTCCACTCAATACAAACAGTGCGATCATATTCGGAATTGCCATCAGACCATTGAAGATATCTGCGATGGTCCATACAGCACTTACTGTCATGTAAGGTCCGATAAATACTGCGAGAATGTATAACCAACGGTATACAATGATTTTTTTCTGGTGTCCGTTTGTCAGATATTCCAGACAACGTTCACTGTAGTAATCCCATCCGAGAATGGTGGTAAATGCAAAGAATACAAGACAGAGCATCAGTACAAATGCTGTAAATTTCGCCGGAAGCGGAAGTCCGTGCTGGAATGCATATGTAGTAACCTGTACACCTTCAATACCTTCTACCTGCCATGCGCCTGTCAGGACAATAGACAGACCTGTCATTGTACAGATAATGATCGTATCAATAAAAGTACCTGTCATGCTGAC
>URWB01000192.1 GCA_900551415.1 uncultured Eubacteriales bacterium | reverse complement strand
AATGGAGTAATAATGGAAGAAGAAAGCAGTATATTTCTTGATGATCATTATTTAATTATATCATACATGGGAGAAGAATGCTTTGAAATCGAATGTCAGGACATTTCAAAAAGCTTAGAGATCAATCAACCGTTTGCGAAGGGAATAGTGTATTACGTATATGCAAAGCCAGATGAGAATGGAATGTATACTATCATATTAGATGGAGAAGAAGTAAAATTTAAGCTCTAATAAGTTCAGCGCTTGCTTTCTTGGCAGGCGCTGATTTTTTTTATGCCTTTTTTGATGAAATGAGTCCATTTTCCTCAATTCTCCAAATTATGTAATGGGGGGCAACGCCCCTAAAAAGCATATTCATTGGAGAAATGAACAAAAGATGGAAGAAGAAAAGGCGGTTGGGAGCTGGAAAAAAGAGTTCAGCTCCTTTTTGCAACGAATCAGATGCGCTTCTGCACTGTGTAGTACCTACCCACAATCCGACGTGAGGAGATGAAGGGATAAAGTTGGAACGGAGGACATGTTTACCAAGAAAATGGTCTTCAAACCTGAATCGGAGTGGGTGATGTTTAAGGATGAGCGCATTGTTCCTGCGATTGTAAGCGAGGAAATCTGGGAGAAGGCCAACGCTGTGCTGGCGATACGTAGCCGCGACGTGAAGCAGAGGCAGAATCAGTGCAATCGTCCTAATCTGATGACAGGCAAGATGTACTGTGAGCATTGCGGCAGACTGTACCATCGCAAAATGTCTAAAAGCAACAACGGAACGCCAAACAGTGCATGGGTATGTGCAGGAAAGATTGAACATGGCGCTGCGTCCTGCCCGTCGCGGTACATTTACGAGAACGAAATCAAGACGATCCTGTATGAAACATTTCGGGGAGACAAGTTCGATGTAAATTCCTGCGTTGAGATGTATATGAAGGCGTATGATACTACTCTCAATCTAAAAACATTCAATTATCCATTGACGACCAGTAATGCTTTTGACCATATCTGTCGTCAACAAACATATGGTTTCACATAAACGATCCATAACGGCTGAAAGCGAATCAAACACTTCGTTCCTAAATCCCATCGAGCGAATTTGTTTCCAGATTTGCTCGATAGGATTCATTTCAGGTGTGTACGGCGGTATGGAAAGAAGCTGTATATTTTCTGGACAACGTAATGCTTTCGACTTATGCCATGCAGCTCCATCGCATACCAACAGGATTATATCGTCAGGATACTGTTCTGAAAGTTTTTCAAGAAATATATTGGTACATTCCGTATCGCAATTCGGCATCGTCAAAAAGAAACTTTCTCCGCTCAGAGGTTCTACTGCTCCAAACGCATAGCGGTATTCCCGTATGTGATGACAAGGCACAGATGGTCTCTGACCTTTAGGACACCAGCATCTTTTAGGCTTATTAATTCGCCCAAATCCAGCTTCATCTTCAAACATCAGTCGGACAGTTTTGGTCTTGTTTTGGGATTGGGCATCCAGCACACAGGATTTAATTTTTTTGAGGCTTCACAAGCCTCTTCATCTGCTGCTTTCGGATGCCTTGAGCGGGGCATTTTTTTGCTCCAGCCATGTCTTTTCAATACATTGTAGACATACACGCGCCCAGTATCCTTGCCACAGGCTTCATCCAAAACTGTTTTGATTTCATTTGCAGTAACTTGTTTACCGGTTCCATCATTGAATTGATTTAAGATTTCTTCTTCCCGTTCCCAATTCAAAAGCCATCTATGGGATTGATACTTGTTGCGCGCATACTCTTCCAAGCCTTGCTCCCGATACCGACGACACATCGTCGCGATACTTCCCTTATTCAAGTGCAGTATTTGTCCGATTTCTTCTACTTTTTTTCCTTCATATCGCAGCATCAATACACGCAGACGGCGGCTGATGTTTTTGTCTTTCGTTGCCGATTCCTTTGCCTTAATCGCTTCGTACTCAGCTTCTGTTATCTGAAAACGCTTCATTTCTCATCACCGTTTCCATTATAACATATTTTGACACATTTGAATATCTTTTAGATTGAGAGTAGTATTATTCACGCATCTCCTGCAATTTACAGCACGCAAAAAGCTGTCCTTCCCTGTATGGAATGAACAGCTTTTTTATATTCCCAATATCACGATTCCGCTTTCATTCATTCTCTTCCGAATCATTACGCATAGTCCCGCATT
>URWB01000191.1 GCA_900551415.1 uncultured Eubacteriales bacterium | reverse complement strand
TCATCAAAGAGCTCAAAGACGCGGGCTATACCGTAAAATACCGCTTCTATCGCTCAACGAAGAAGGCGGCAGGCTACAAGGCAGCCGTCACGAAAAAGACCGCTTCTTACACCAATACCAGCGGTAAGAAGGGAACGAAATACTTCTACAAGGTTCAGGTCAGAGTTTACGACGAAAACGGCAAACTCACCGCGAAGACCGCGCTCAAGCAGTGCAAGTACGCGAGCAGAACATGGACGAAGTAAAGTAACGGAATTACAACAGTGCGGGCTTCCATAGTCTGAACGAAGATCATAGGCTCCCTCCGGCGTAGAGACTTGAAACAACAAAGGTTTCAAGCCTGTGCCGGAGGGAGTCTTCTTACTGGCGAAACAACATGTGAGCGGCAAAGGACGGCGCGCGTAAAAAGCAGCAGGCAAACGGCGTGCCGCGAACTTTTGTTTTTTGCTTGTTTCTTTTGGCGGATTCAAGTATACTATTAGATAGGAATATCAGGCGCGTGGCTCAAAAAAACGTGACAATAAAAATAACGTAGATAAGGAAGATAAACATGAGTAAAGCAGACGGAATATTTGTAAACATGTGCGAACAGATTCTGACAGATGGGTTCTCGACAGAAGGGGAGACGGTGCGCGCCCGTTGGGAAGACGGCTCTCCGGCCTATACGATCAAGACCTTTGGGGTTGTGAACCGCTATGACCTGTCGGAGGAGTTTCCGGCGCTGACCCTGCGGCCGACCGCGATCAAGTCAGCGATGGATGAGATCTTGTGGATCTGGCAGCGCAAGTCCAACAATATCCACGACCTGAAGCCGCATATCTGGGATGAATGGGCGGATGAAGACGGTTCCATCGGCAAGGCATACGGCTACCAGATGGCGAAGAAATACAAGTTCGCGCAGGGTGAAATGGATCAGGTGGATAATGTGCTGTGGCAGCTCAAGAACCAGCCGCAATCCCGTAGAATTATGACAAACATCTATAATTTTGCGGACCTTTCGGAGATGAACCTGGAGCCTTGTGCTTATAGCATGACCTTTAATGTGACAGGCAGCAGACTCAATGCGATTCTCAATCAGCGTTCGCAGGATATTTTAGCCGCCAACAACTGGAACGTTGTGCAGTATTCGATTTTGCTGATGATGTTCGCGCAGGTCTGCGGTCTGGAGGCAGGAGAACTCGTGCATGTCATCTCGGACGCGCATATTTACAACAGACATGTGCCGGTCATCGAAGAGCTGATTCGCCGCCCGCAGTATCCGGCGCCGAAGGTCAGCTTGAATCCGGAGATTCGAGACTTTTACGATTTTACCACAGCGGACATTACGGTAGAGGATTACCAGACCAATCCGCAGGTCAAAAATATTCCGATCGCGATTTAGCGATATGAAAGACCCGCAAAGAGCGCAAAAAACATCAAAGAAGGGGCGGCAAGGCGGTCGCCAAATGAGGAAGAACGTATATGAATCTAATTGCTGCAGCCGATTTGAACTGGGGCATCGGCAAGGACGGGAACCTCTTGACACATCTGTCCGGGGATCTCAAATATTTTAAGCAAAAAACAAGCGGCAAGGTGGTTGTCATGGGGCGCGCGACGCTCGAAAGCCTGCCGGGCGGCAATCCGCTGCCCAACCGCACGAATATTGTTTTGACCTCTCAAAAAAATTTCACGAAGGAGGGCTGTCTCATCGCGCGGAATCTGGACGAACTGGCGGGTATCTGCGCGGACTACGCGCCGGAGGATGTGATGATCATCGGCGGCGAACAGGTCTACATGCAGCTGATCCGGCAGTGCGACAGGCTTTTTATCACCAAAATTTTTGAGAGCTTTGACGCGGATAAGCACTTGATGAACGTCGATAAAATGCGCAGTTTCGAGCTTGTTTGGACCGGCGATGTGCAGGAGGAAAACGGCATACAATATCAGTTTTTGGAGTACAGAAAAAAAGAAAAGGATCTTTCAAATGGCAAAAGTCAAGAATAAAAGAGAAAATCACACCACCAAACGCGGCACTTATGGCTACGGCTACGGACCGAAGGAGACAGAAAAGGGCAGCCGCGGAGGGCGCGGGGAGAAGCAGGCGCGGAGCGGACGAGAAGGTTTCGCAGAGAGAGAAAATCACGGCAGAGTCTTTTCTCCGCAAGAAAGAAAAGACTACTTCCAAACGCGCGGTTAGCTCAGTGGTAGAGCAACACCTTGACATGGTGGA
>URWB01000190.1 GCA_900551415.1 uncultured Eubacteriales bacterium | reverse complement strand
TACTTCATATAGGGGCATTGCAGAACATCGACCCTGTAATGCCTGCTGTCGGCTTCAATTTCTTCAAACTTGAAACCTGCGTCTCCGTTGAACATAGTGCCGATCATCTTGTGGAAAATCTTAAAAAACAGCGGTCGGATAAGCGGGAGCTTCGTTGCAATGTGCAGACGGTTCCTATCAGGCTCTACGCCTATTCTTACGGATTCTTCTATCAGGCCTATGGCCTCGTGGGGGATGTATTTGATCATTTGCAGATAGATAGCCGCCCGCGGGAAGATCATCTGTTCGGTATGTAGCTTTTCTTTCTTGGGCAGATTTTTATATTGGTCACACAATTCGTTGCAGAGCTTCACTGCATCATTGACCAGAACATCAGTCTGCTCCTTGCCGAGCTTCTTTCTCAGTTCACCCAACAAATAAGAGAACCCACCGAGTTTTTCATAATATCTTTTATCGACCATATTCTATGCCCCACTTGCAAATTCGATGTGCCTCAGTCATAAATCCGTTTTCCGAACTCGTATGCTTCCGCCAAATGGGTGGTCTTATCTATCTGCGGCTTGCCGTTGGTATCTCCGCAGCCGCCAGCCAGAAGCATCCCACGGTCATGAAAGCCGATATAGTTCACAATGGTGAACTGGTAGTAGGACGCCGCCTGCTCAAAAGTCCAGAAGAAATTGTCCGCCGACGTCATCAGCAGCGCAGAGTCCTTGACCGGGTATTTCTCATACCTGCCCAGCGGCGGATTCGGGTCCTCCTCCGCAATGCAGTAGAACCTCTCCACGAACGCTTTCAGCTTGGACGAGATCGTCCAGAACAGCAGCGGTGAGGCAAAAACAACGCAGTCCGCCGCCTTGATTTTGGGTACAAGCTCGTTGAATCCGTCCTTCTGAATGCACGGTTTGCCGTATCGACAGGCGTTGCAGCCAAGACAGCCGTTCACCTGCACTTTATTCAGGGAAACGATCTCCACCTCATGCCCGGCATCCGTGGCTCCGCGCGCGAATGCATCTACCAGCTGCCGTGTATTTCCCTTCGGGCGTCCGCCGCCCAGTATCACCAGTATCTTTTTCATGGTCTCCTCCGAGTTTTGAATATGACCGTTTGCGAACAGTTGCGTTCCCGTATTCCGATTCGCTTTCCCTTAAATGCAGGCATAAATTAAGGGAAAGTACGTGCTGTTAAGGGAATCCTACTTGATTCAACGCAGCATATATTTTAAGCGTATTGATCCCCAACGCGGATAGGCCGTCACACAGTTACTACTTTCTTGCTAATATCATATCTAAAATTAGCAAGAAAGTAAACAGCATGTTTAGAAAAGCAAGCCGAGGCATCGCCCCGGCTTGCTTTTTGACTATGGATAATACTCTGCCCGTAGGCGTTATGGCGCAATAAGAAAGGTTTTACTATCTCTTCAAGCAAAATCGAAAACGCAAAATCTTTCCGGAGATATTCCGGAGATATAATGAACGAATTTCCGAAGCCGTGTATCGGAAATTTGTTGAGAAAAATCCGATCCACCGCCTCATCTCCTGCGTCGCAATAGACAAGGAATGAGAAGTATTTGCTGTGGGTAGGAAACTAATTCAGCCTAAAGTAACAGGTATTTTTCCCATTTCCTTCTTTTTTTAGTCCACCGGAAGCAACCAGCTTACGCAAGGCTCCTTCGATAGAACTGTCGCTGAGCGTCGGGCAAAGCTCACGGATAGCCTGTTTGTTGAACCGTCTGATTTTATTCCTGCTTGCTTGACGTACCATTTCAAGTGCAGGCAGTTTGGTTTCCTCAATCGAGTATGGATGCCTCCGCAACTTTTGTGTGTCGGTTTGATTTGAAATCTGCGCTCTGAAAATGGAAATTCAGATCTGAAAATTGGATTTTCAATAGACAAATCAAATCTGCCATGTTAGAATTAATCTGTATTAGTGTATACTCTGACACGAGGTGTTACGATGACAATTTGTTATAATAAACTCTGGAAACTCCTGATTGATAAAAACATGAAAAAGAAGGACCTCCGCTTAGCAACTGGCATGTCCACCACCGCTCTTGCTAAACTGGGTAAGAACCAGCATATTAGTACGGAAATCTTAACGAAGATTTGCGAGGTTCTGGACTGTGATTTTGGCGATATCATCGAGCTCGTAAAGGAGGAAAATCATGATTGACTTTTCCAAAATCGAGCAATATCGGGAGAACAACCGCATTGA
>URWB01000189.1 GCA_900551415.1 uncultured Eubacteriales bacterium | reverse complement strand
TCACGAGCAGCACCAGAGCGTAATATCCGACGAGTTGTTTGGCAAAGGATCCGTTATTGGTGCGGAAGACGAGATTTCGATTGATGAAGAAATTCAAGATCGAGCTGACGACGCGCGCACCGATCTGCGCAAAGCCCGGCGCTAAGTGCGCAAGCTCGAGCAGAACCGCATACATGCCGTAGTCTACAGCAAAGCAGATCAGCGACGACGCAGCAAAGGACAGCACGCGGGAAAACACAAGCATCGCATCCCGAACCGGATGAAAATGGGAGCTTGCGTTATTGTTGAGATAAACGGTTTCAATCTCCAATTCCTTGAAAGCAACGCCTTCGCGAACGCATTGGAGCAGCATATTCATCTCATATTCATAGCGTTCGCCGGGAATGCACATCATTTCCGGCAGCAGCGAAGCAGGAATGCCGCGCAGGCCGGTCTGCGTATCATAGATCATTTTCCCTGTGGAAAGGGCGAAGACATAGCGCGTGATGGTGTTGCCCATCAGGGATTTGGCAGGAGTGCCTTTGCCGAATCCACGCTTGCCCAGCACAATCGTTTTGCCATCCGATGCATCCAATTCATCGGCCAGTCGGGCGATATCGCGCGGTGTATGCTGGCCGTCCGCATCGGCCGTGATGACGGCGGCCTCCGGCCACTGGTTCATGATGGCGTTAAAGCCTGTTTTCAGCGCGCGGCCCTTGCCCTGGTTGACGGCGTGGCGCACGACGACAACGCCTTCCATTTGTTCTGCCGCTTCAAAGATGGGGCGATAATCCGAACCGCTTCCATCATCAACCACTACGATTCCCGCATAGCGTTTTTGCGCGATTAACGCATTCAGCAGCGCAAGCATTCCTTCATCCGGCTTATATGCGGGTATCAATATCACGACCATGACCGCAGATCTCCTTTTATCCTAGTGTAAAAATCCGGTACACCTCTGCTATCATAGCGCAATTTTCTCGGTTCGTCAAACCTCTGAAAGATATTTAAATGGTTCAAAACTTATCAGGTGAAAATATCCATATCTTTCCGGTCTTTGACGCGAAGGTAGACGGACAGGGTGTTTTCCTCATCACAGGTTGCCAGAAATACCTTCTCTGTCCCGGAAATTCCCAGCTCATGCAGGCGGTTTTCCAGCCATTTCTCGTTGTTGCCGGTATGTCGGAGATTCTTCACGAGCACAGCGCCGTCCAGTATGACGTTGGTTACCAGGCGCTCCTGCGGAACTTCCAGATTCAGATCGCCGGGCTGCACCGGGCG
This sequence comes from uncultured Eubacteriales bacterium, assembly GCA_900551415.1. GTDB lineage: Bacteria > Bacillota > Clostridia > Peptostreptococcales > Anaerovoracaceae > CAG-238. The sequence continues at coordinate 1,020 of URWB01000189.1, read as the reverse complement.
TTTTTGCGATCGGGGCAGAATGCTTAGCTTACCGTTGGGCTCCATCAGGATGGTCTGTACATCATCGATATTGAAATAGCCCATGCCGCGCAGCTGCATCTGGATTTCACTCAAGTCCAGCCGCGCCTTCTTTATGTTTTCTCCATAGAGCTTTCCGTCCTCTAACAGCACAATGGGCTGTCCCATGGAAAAACGTCTGAATTTCAGAGACTTGTTGTTCAGAATAGAAACCAGCCAGGTGGCCAGTGCATAGATGGTCATGGCTAAAAGCGGCTGTAAAGCATCTTTCTCCAAGGAAGTCGCCATTTCTGCCGCGATGGAGCCGATGGTGATGCCGTTGATGTAATCAAAGAGCGAAAGCTGCGATACCTGGCGATTGCCAATCATCTTCGTGAGAAAGAATAACGCCACAATCGATGCGATGGAAAAAATAGCTACGCGAGTCAAATCCCAAACCACGCTTCATCCCTCCTCTACCGGTATCCGCATTATACCCGGAAGCAGACACTTCCTATACTTCAAAGTTGTGCAAAGAAAAGATAGAAAAAAGTTGTTGACAAATGTCGAGGAGGTGTGGTAATATATCTCTTGCGTTCGGGGCTATAGTACAGTTGGCTAGTACGCAACACTGGCAGTGTTGAGGTCAGGGGTTCGAGTCCCCTTAGCTCCACCAGAAACCCATCGTGATTCTGATAGAATGGCGGTGGGTTTTCTATTGTTGTGATCTGTTGCCGGAAACCTTATGGCCTTGCTTTGTTCAGTGATAAAATCTAGCTTGCGAAAGAGCGTCCGCACAGCACCCCTCCCCCATCCGGTATTTTCTTTGGCCCCAAATGCCATCCTCTAAAAAGTGTAAGATCTGAAAGTGCAATTTGATGAAATCTTCAAATAAAGTATCCATTCAGAAAGCTTTTATCCAACAGGCAACCGGCTTTGAAAGCGGCAGGATGAATTTCTCTAGCAAAGATAAACTATGCCGCATCTCGGATCAAACCGCAGCCGATGGATGCGGTGCTGGAG
>URWB01000188.1 GCA_900551415.1 uncultured Eubacteriales bacterium | reverse complement strand
GCAACCCTTTTTCACTTTTAACTGCGAATATGCCTCCAAAAAAGAAGCATAATTTTCGGTGTTAAATCCATTCCCATTATCCGTAACGATGAAAGAATCAAAGCGTGCAGGTTCTTCAATAGTTTTTCCGCTTTCATCCGCTTTAAGTTGAACCGAATCGAGGCGCTGTGCAACGATAGTAATCTGTTTATTTACTACATTACTATCTTCAAGCGACTGAATAGAATTTATAACCGTCTCAAAAAGGGGCCATAGTGCCTTGGATTGAGACAATTAAATCTGTCCAACTTGACCGGCAACGTTTACAGTCATCAGCATCGCCAAGTTCAGCTCCTTCGTTAACAGTTTAAGCCGCTTACGTTCCTCTTTCAACACTCTCATTATACTATTCCGAATCCTCCATTTCAACCTCGTTAAGGGAGAAAACATTGAATTTAATTGCATTTCTCCAATTGGTAGACGTAAAAAGCCCGCCCGCACACCCCGGTCTCACAGCGAGGGATGCAGACGGGCTGCCACTTCTCACACCGTAATCTCTATCCCATTTCGGAAAGCAACCTTCACGCTGCCGTCCAGATTGACCGTCATCCTGTCAATCGTCGCGTTCCAAAGCTCTGTCGAAAAAACTGTAACCGGATGGTCGTTTGCCAATACAACGTCTCGGAAGGTTTCAATTTCCCTGCGTTGTCCCTTGCGCCGGGCGCATTCAGCATCAATCTCCTTGACCCGATCCGCCGCCTTGTGGAAGCGCTCTGTCAGGCTGTTGTATTTCCGGTTGTATTCTGCTTGGTCGAGGGCGGCGCTGGCGTTTTGACTCACGACCTGCCGGATGAGTTCGGATACAATACCCATCTCGACCTGCAAGGATTCCTTTTCCGCATCCAGTTCCGTCGTGTTGGTCAGCTGCTGAATAATCGCCTGCATATCCTCCGCGATGAAGTTCCTTTGCGCCAGCAGCTGATTGAAGGCCGCCAGAAACTTCTGCTCAATCATCGGTTCGCTCAGGTGCGGCGCTTGGCATCCAGTTCCTGGCATATTACCTTTGAAGCCCGGTCAAAGCAAGTTAAATTGTATCAACAACGAGCAGAAAAAATCGGCTGATACTTTTCTCGCAAAAGCCGTTCTGCGTTGCGAAATTCATCCATGGAGATCACGCCGCTTTCCAGCATGGCGCGGCAAATGGAGAGCATCGCCTGATACCGGATTTCCTTTTCAAAGCCTTTCTGTGTCATATGTTTATCCTCCAATGCAGCATCAAGGAAAATCGCCGCAATCGGGTTGAGCCCGCCTTCACCTCCACCGTAGTCTGCAAAACGTCAAAGTCTTGTTCACGCGGGCGATTTTACGCAACTTTCTTTGCGTTAAAAAAAGCACCTCATTTCTGAGATGCTCCAATCTGCTGTTTCTGTTCAATTAGACGCGGCGCTGTCTCTTTCTCTGATGCAGGACACACCAGATTTCTACGGTCTTATTCGCTTCATCGACGACATAGTGGACATTGTAGTTCTTGACAGGGATAAACCGTACCTCACGTTTCATCGTGTACAGCGTCGGATAGATGGCATAGCGATAAGGCATTTCCATAAGCGACTTTACGGCTTCGTCTACCGCGTCCAAAAGGGCTGCGGCTGCATCGGGTGAACACAATTCTTCCGCGATATAGACAACCGCTTCTTCGAGCTGCCGACGCGCCGTAGGAAGATAGACAACCTTATACATGGTGAATCTTCGCCTTTCCAATCCGCTCTCTGAGATCATCCATCACGTCCTCGTGCGCATACCGTTCAGTGGTGGTTTCAGCTTCCAGCTCTGCCGCCTGAAGCTCGCGCATTACGCCCATTTCATACTGGATTTTCTGATACTCGTCATAGGACATGACAACCATGTCCCCATAGCCGTTCTTGGTCAGGATCACGGGTTCTCTGGTCTCATGGACGGTATGCGAGATATCCGCGAAATTATTTCTCAGATCGGAAACAGGTCTGATTTGCGACATATCATCAGCTCCTCTCATAATCTTCACTGATATTTTAGCATAATTACGCTAATTCCGCAAGGCCAGTTTCTGTTAAAGTCCATACCAGATCTTATGGTCATGCCAGCTTTCGCAAAGCGCTTGCCAGTTGCTTTCATCCCAGAACAGCTTCATGTCGCCCCTGTGCGGGATGATGTGATCAAAGTGGCAGGCGTGAGCTTGCCCTTCTCCATTTTCTATGCAAACAGCCGTCCGAAAAAGGGCGGCTGATCTTGATTTTTGGGGTGATACCCCCACCCCGGAATTTTGCGAAAATTCACGCGAGAGGGGGCCGCGGTCTCCTGC
>URWB01000187.1 GCA_900551415.1 uncultured Eubacteriales bacterium | reverse complement strand
TTCCAGCGGCGTTTTGCCGTTCAAGCTGTCGATCGGGTCATCCGCTGACCCGTCCGGCACGATAATGAGGTATTTCATATTACCCGTTTCTCCTTATTTGTTTTCCTCTTCAAATTCTTTCATAAATTGAATCAGCGCTTCTACGCCCTCCTTCGGCATCGCGTTGTAAATGCTGGCTCTCATGCCGCCGATGGAGCGATGTCCCGCCAGATTGACCAGACCCTTTTCCTTCGCCTGCGCAACAAATTTTTTGTCAAGCTCCGCGTTTCCGGTCACGAACACGACATTCATCAGAGAGCGATCTTCCTTGGCAACCGGGCATTTGTAAAGGCTGCTGGCATCGATATAATCGTAGAGCATGCCCGCCTTTTCTTTGTTTCTTCTTTCCATTTCCCTGATGCCGCCGATGCGCTTCAAATATTTGAATACCTCACCAGCCACATAGATGGAGAAGCACGGAGGAGTGTTGTACATGGAGCCGTTATCCGCGTGAATCTTGTAATCCAGATAGGTCGGCACCTCCGCCGGCGCGTGACCGATCAGGTCTTCACGGATGATGGCGATGGTAACGCCTGCCGGGGCAACGTTCTTCTGCGCGCCCGCCCAGATCATACCGAATTTCGTCACGTCGACTTCCTCAGAAAGAATATTCGAGGACATGTCCGCGACCAGCGGAATATCACCGGTTTCCGGTACATAATTGTATTTTGTGCCGTAGATGGTATTGTTGGACGTGATATAAACATAGTCCGCGTCCGGGCGGATATCCTCTTTGGTAATCTTTGGTACCCAGGAGAAGGTATCGTCCTCGGAGGAGGCGATCACCTTCACATCGCCGAACTTAACCGCTTCCTTATAGGCTTTTTTTGCCCAGGTTCCGGTCAGCACATAGTCCGCTTTTTTTGATTTTGTCAAAAGATTCAGCGGAACCATCGCGAACTGCAGTGTACCGCCGCCCTGCAAAAACAGAACCTTGTAATTCTCCGGGATCCGCATCAGCTCTCTCAGATCTGCCTCTGCGTCATCGATAATCCGCTGGAACTCCTTGGAACGATGGCTCATCTCCATGACGGACTGTCCGCTGCCTTGATAGTTCAGTAATTCTTTCTGTACATTCTCCAGAACCTCTACAGGAAGCATGGACGGACCTGCAGAGAAGTTATAAACACGATTGTATTGCGTCATTTTTTTGCCTCCAAATCATTAAAATAAAGATAATCTTATTTTATCACTTTACGCCTCATTCGTAAAGTGGTAGAATAATTCTATTCGATCATCTTTTTCGCTTTCTTCGCCGCGTGAACGCGGGAGAGCGAAGATGTACAGACGTGACATAGATAAGGAGGCTACATCATGTATCAGGTAAAGACATTAAATAAAATTTCTCCGGTCGGTCTCGCCCATCTGACGGAAAGCTACATATTGACAGACAAGACCGAGGACGCGGACGCCATTTTGGTGCGCAGTCAGGATATGCACGAAATGGAAATTTCGGAAAAGCTGGAGGCGATTGCCAGAGCCGGCGCGGGCGTCAACAACATTCCGCTGGATCGCTGCGCCAAGGCCGGCATCGTAGTATTCAACACACCGGGCGCCAACGCCAACGCGGTCAAGGAACTTGTGCTCTGCGGCATGTTGCTCGCGTCCAGAAACGTGCCTGCCGCTCTGACCTGGGCGAAGGGTCTGACCGAAGATGTCAGCAAGACCGTTGAAAAAGGAAAATCGCAGTTCGCGGGACATGAGATTTTGGGCAAAACGCTCGGCATCGTCGGTTTGGGTGCGATCGGCCGCAAGGTCGCGGAAGCCGCCAAAGCGCTTGGCATGAACATCGTCGGTTATGACCCGTACTATGTATCCGGCGGCGAAGGACTTACCGTCTACCCGGATCTCGCCGAAATGCTGCCGCTCTGCGATATCGTGACCCTGCACCTGCCGGCAAACGACGCTACCAAGGGAATGGTGAACAAGGAATTTCTCGCTTCCATGAAAGATGGCGCGATTCTGCTGAACTTTTCCAGAGATAAACTGGTGAACGATGTCGATCTTTTGGTCGCGTTGGAATCCGGCAAGCTCACGCAGTATGTCACGGACTTCCCGAACGACAATCTGATCGGAAGAGAGCATATCACACTGCTGCCGCATCTGGGCGCTTCCACCGCGGAGGCGGAGGACAACTGCGCGACAATGGCCGTCATGGAACTGCGTGACTATTTTGAAAACGGCAATATCAATGCTGTAATGGACGGTGATATCGACGGCTTTATCAACGCTTATCTCAAGCAGAATGCTGCGAATAATAAATAATCGCGCCGTGCTGAACGGCACGTTATTAAATAATATGAAAATACTTATCAATTAACGGAGGTGCATTATGAGATCTCGCTTTT
>URWB01000186.1 GCA_900551415.1 uncultured Eubacteriales bacterium | reverse complement strand
CATGGTCGGCGCAACCGTCGCTGTCGCTGTCGCAGTTGCTGAGGCTATGAAGTAAGAAAACGCCTTGCTTTTGAACGAGGAAGGTTTAAAACTCTTCTGATCGCAAAATGAAACAGGGAAGCATGTCCTTTCGCACCTTCTTTCAAAGGAATGAGAGGGAACATGCTTCCCGTTTTGTATGTCAGCTGGATTTTGGACTGGAAGAACAGATGTTTTTGCAGCGGAACGCCGCAGCTTTTTCGATGTGCCAGAAAGTCAGCGTTTATGCCAGAATCGTGGCATTTGCCAAAAGCGCTTGCCTTTTTATCTTTTGTAGTGAGGAGGTGGCTTTGTATATGCAAATAGAGAAAAATATTGCAGCCACATTACAACGTAAGATGAAAGCGGCGGGAAAAACGAAGCTGGAATTCTCAAAAGAACTCGGCATTCCGCGCTCGACCTTTCAGGAGTATCTGAAGGGCGACAAATGTCTGCGCTCAGATTCTATTGAGGAGTTAGCAAAAAGTCTCTCAATCTCGCCAGCACAGCTGATCTCCGGGCCGGAATACACAGAAGCCTGCGGGTTATTCGGCACGGATGCGCTGCTTGCGGAACTACAGACACTGCATCCTCGCGCACAGGGACTTGCAAAGGAGGCTGTTTCGCTTTTGCAGACAGCGTTTCGGCTCTCAGTGGAGTGGGACAAACTGGACGCGCTTTCTGAGGTTCCGGTTCCAGATATGCCGGAATCTGCTTATCGATATGTGCTCTATGAGGCACACGGACCGGCTCGGATGCTCTATGCGTATGGAATTCTGGGTCAGCAGCAGCTAGACGGTATATGGATGACGCTTGCAATCACTGCGCCATTTTCCAACAATCGTGCCGCAGTCGCGCAGCTGACAAAGCTATGCACCGACCAGCAGCTTGAACCTATCCATATTCTCGACGTGATCCACGACTTTATGGATCACGAAACCAGAACATTATGACAGATCAAAACGATGTTGCTGCGAAAAAAGCACTATTAGCGGCATGATCCTTACAGCAATCCGAATTTGAATAAATTCTGCGGCGAGAACAAACGCATACTCGGAGGATGGCAGGATTCAGTGAATACAAGGGATAGCAGAACGGCAGGCCCATGCTTTGGGCCTGCCGTCTCTTTTGGGTCATGGTTTTGGTCAGATCAGAAAGCCAGCGGCGCAGAAACTGCGCCGCTGTAAACAAAGAATAGACGAAGATTATTTGTTATACCCACATAAATTTAGATCTGCACAATCTGATCTATCGCATAAAGCGGCAGATTCACAAGCCATTCTTCTTTTTTGTAGTCTGCCATAGAGGTGCGGACAGAAACTTCAGGTGAAAATTTTTCCTGATATGTTTTCAGGCTTTTTGCTCGGAGGTTTACTTCTGCCTTTACTTCAACAGGTACAATTCGCTCGCCGGTATCAACGACAAAGTCAATCTCGCAGGAGCCTCTGTCATTGGTGTAGTAATATACATCCAAATCCTCAATCGTTTTCAGCTGCTGACAAACATACTGCTCCGTAAGGGCGCCTTTAAACTCAACAAAAAGGTCATTGCCGTCAAGTAAAGTACGCTGGCGAAGTCCAGCCATGCAGCCAAGAAGCCCGACATCTACCACAAACAACTTAAATGCTTTCAAGTCCTCATAAGCCCGCAGGGGAATGCCAACTGTATTGACGCGGCTTACCTTATGAACAAGGCCACAGTCACTGAGCCATAGAAGGGCGGTTTCGTAGTCTTTTGCACGTGCACCTTCACGCACGAGGCCGTATATAAACTTTTTGTTTTCTTTTGCCAACTGAGAGGGGATACTATTCCATAACATACGCAGTCTTGGAACGATTTCATTGGGAGCGTGCTTGGAGAAATCCTGTTCGTATGCCGCAAGAATCCTTTTTTGAATTTCACGAACTTCATTAAAGTCCTTGTTTTCTGTAAAACTTTGTACTGCTTCAGGCATTCCGCCGACAAAATAATAGTGCTTCAAAGCATCAATATATGTTTGCTTGAAGCTCGTGATCATTTGGAAGTCTTGGCTATCCAGAAGCGCGGCAAATTGCTCTTTACCGGTTGCCATTAGAAACTCTTTGAAAGAAAGGGGATATAATTTTAGGAAATCTACCTTGCCAACAGGGAAAGACGTGCCTTGATGCAAGGCGATACCGAGCAAAGAACCGGCGCATACAATGTGATACTGCGGAGCATTTTCATAGAAGTATTTGAGAGATGCCAAGGCTCGTGGAACTTCCTGTACTTCATCAAAAACCAACAGAGAATTGTTGGGGTCAATTTTATGGCCTACATACAGCTCCAAGCCCATAATTAAACGATCTGTATCCAGATCAGAAGCAAACAGCTCGGCCATTCTGGAATTGGAGTCAAAATTGATGTATACGGTATCTGCATATGAC
>URWB01000185.1 GCA_900551415.1 uncultured Eubacteriales bacterium | reverse complement strand
CGTAAGCGACGGCACGAAAACCATCGTCACACCGCTGACGATGCCCGGCACGCTGAGTGGAATGATGATCTTCGCAAATACCGTCCTCTTTCCCGCGCCCAGATCGTAAGCAGCCTCGATCAGATTTTTGTCGATTCTGACGATCGCGTTGTAGATCGGCAGAACCATAAACGGCAGATAATCGTAGACCATTCCCAGCACCACCGCCGCCGAGGTGTTGATGATCGCCAGCCGCGGCAGCCCGATTGCCGCCAAAAAGCTGTTGATGATACCGTTTTTTTCAAGCAGGACCTGCCATGCCATTGTGCGGAGCAAAAAATTCATCCACATCGGCAGAATAAACACAAAGATCATGAAGCCTTTCTTCCCAAGCTTGGTTCCCTTCAGGATCATCCCAAGGGGAAAGGCCAACAGCAGGCAGATCACCGTACTGACAAAGGCCAGCAGAAGAGAAAGCCCGAGTGCCTTCATATGCTGTCCGGTCGCCATCGCGGCGACATTCGCCCAAGAAAAAGCTCCGCTGCGATCGGTAAAACCGTAATAGGCGATAACGCAGGCGGGAATCAGCGTGCCGCAGATCAAAAAGGCGATGAAAGGCGCCGAAAAAAGTTTTTTTGTCATGGTATGTTTCCCTCCTACTCCTGCCTATTCAAAATCTTCCAGTACGATTGCCTGCTCATCCTCGGACTGCGGCTTATGCATAATCTGAATATTTTCCGGCAATACATCGATTGACACCTGCGTGCCGACCGGATAGCTGACCGTATTCTGCGCCAGCCACTCGAAGCCGCCTGCCTCGATGCACATCTCATAGTGCACCCCGATAAAGACGTTGGAAGTCACAACGCCGTCCATGACGCCGCTGCCTGGCTTGGCGATGATAATATCCTCCGGACGAATGACGACGTCCACCGGTTTTTTGCGTCCGAAGCCTTCATCGATACATGGGAAAATCTTTTCGCAGATCTTCACCACGCGATCCTCCAGCATCACGCCGTCAAGGATGTTGCTGTCTCCGATGAAGTCCGCCACGAAGGCGTTCTCCGGCTCATTGTAGATTTCCTCCGGTGTTCCCATCTGCTGAATGTAGCCTTGATTCATGACGACCACCTTATCGGACATGGTGAGCGCCTCCTCCTGATCATGGGTGACATAAAGGAAGGTAATCCCAAGTTCGTTCTTGAGTCTGATCAATTCGTACTGCATCTCCTGCCGCAGTTTAAGATCCAGCGCCCCAAGCGGCTCGTCGAGCAAAAGCACACGCGGCTCGTTGACGATCGCTCTGGCAATGGCGACACGCTGCTGCTGCCCGCCGGAAAGCGAGTCCACCGAACGCTTTTCGTAGCCGCTGAGATTGACCAGCTTCAACGCGTACTTAATCTTGTCATTGATATAATCCTGACTCTTTTTACTAATCTTGAGTCCGAAGGCGATATTGTCGGCGATATTCATATGCGGAAACAAGGCGTACTTTTGGAATACAGTATTGATTTGCCGCTTGTTTGGGGCCAGATGGGTGATATCCTGTCCCTGAAACAGCACCTTGCCGGTATCCGGCGTTTCAAACCCGCCCAAAATTCTGAGCGTCGTCGTCTTGCCGCAGCCGGACGGTCCGAGCAGCGTGATAAACTTGTTTTCCTTGATCTTGAGGTCAAACTCGTCGAGCACCAGCTCTCCGTCGTAAGATTTTGAGATATTCTGCAATTCGATCAATGCCATGCGTCCTGTTAGAAACTCGGCGGGGTGCTGACCCACAGAATTTCCGCTCCTTTCTTCGATATGATATAGTGTTCCTTATCCGCGGTGTAATAAAACGCTTCTCCGGCACGCGCGCGATACTGTTCATGACCGAGTACGATCGTGATCTCACCCTTGAGGACGTAGCCGAATTCTTCACCCTCGTGCGGATTGTCCGGGTAGGTCGCCCCGCCGGACCGGATCTGCATGCGGATCGGCTCCATCCTGTTCTTCTGCGCGTTGGGAATGATCCACTGCGTGAAAGTCTGCAGCTCCGCGTCCTCCTTCTCAAAATAGTCTTCCTCACCGAATACGATCTGCGGCGGCTGCGGTACCTCCGCGAAAAACTCATTCAGCGTCATGCCCAGACACTGCAGAATATCCTCGAGGGTCGAGATTGACGGCGAGGTCACATCGTTTTCGAGCTGCGAGATAAAGCCCTTGGAAAGCTCGCTGCGATCCGCCAGCTCCTCCTGCGTCAAACCGTTTTTCATCCGCAGCTCCTTGATTTTGCTACCGATTTCCATGAAACACTCCTTCCGTAACGCCGCGCGGCGCGTGCGCAAAAACGCCGCGTGGGGCTTTTGTTTTCCCTTCGCAGCATTCTGTGTTTTCGGTCTTTGAAATATTAAACTTTAAGTTTAGAAATACTAAACATCTTATAAAAAAATTATATCGAAAAATAGCGAAAAGTCAAGACTTTTCAAAGAAAAAGTGATACAATGATCTTGGCACTGCGATTGATGCACCAAAGGTGCAGACAGAGCAGATGCAAGTCAGGTGCCCGAGCGAAGGCGATTGCCGAGTCGTAAGACGA
>URWB01000184.1 GCA_900551415.1 uncultured Eubacteriales bacterium | reverse complement strand
GATATCGCGGTCCTTTCCGCTTCGCAGGGCTGGTGCAATGTGCTGCACGCTCATGGAAAGCACATCATGTTCCCCCTGCTTCGGAAATACCCCGTTCAGATCTTCAACTGGCATGCCTTTGAATCTCTGCCGGGCATCCACGAGGCGCAGGTCATGACCGGTAAGTGCATCATGGCCGGCCTTGAACGCATGGATATCACCGACGGACATAAAAATGAGATCGAACACCAGATCTATGAGACGCTTAGAGAGACGGGTGGCCGCCATGTCATTCTCTCGCCCGGCTGCGTCATCCGCTATCCGCTGGATCCAGATATGCTTTCCTTCGCCAGGAAGGCCAAGGAAGTAAAACAGTTCCGCCAGATCTGTCTCACAAAGAAACTGTCCCAGGAAGGGCTTTCGTGACTAGTGACTAGTGACTGGGAGACATCTGACTCTCTCGTATTGTCATTTCGAGCGAAGCGAGAAATCTTTGTTATTCGCGGCTCATCGGACGATGTTAGAAAGAGCGAAAACAGAAAGCCTGTTATCAAGAAGCCTTCGGGCATTGACCCACATATATTCGCGGCGAAGCCGCCACCTTCATTCCTCATTCCTCATTCCTCATTCCTCATTTGAGCAGAGCTTTCAAACGGAATCAAAGGAACGATCCGCCCCTTGGACTCACTCTGCATCTGGCAATAAAAAACTCCCGATTTTGATATGATCCCCCTAAAGCAGACAAGGTAAATAACCAAACTGCTTTAGGGGGATTTTTTTAATGGCCAAAAGGAAACATTCAGCAGATTGGATGCTTGCCAGAGTGAACGAATATCTTTCCGGCAAAGGATCTTACCGACAAATCGCCAGAGCGAATGGGATATCCGTGCAGAGTCTTCGTGGCTGGGTAAGGAAATACGAGAAACAGGGCGAGGCCTCTTTCATGGATAGAGCTGGGAACGCAAGCTACAGCAAGGAATTCAAGGCAAGCTGCGTCCTTGCTGTGCTACGTGGCGAGGGCAACGTTGACGACATCGTAGCAAAATACAACATTTCAAGCCGTTCCGTTCTCTGGTACTGGATGAAGCAGTATAATGACCATATAGAACTTAAGGACTACGATCCAAAACGGGAGGTCTATATGGCAGGAGCAAGAAGGAAAACATCGCTTTCGGAGCGCAAGGAGATTGTGGAGTATTGTCTATCGCATGGCAAGAACTACAAGGACACCGCCGCGCACTATGACGTTTCCTACAGTCAGGTATACGATTGGGTGAGGAAATACGTCGCTGACGGGGAAACTGGCCTTATTGACCGGCGCGGGCATCATAAAACCGACGAAGAAGTTGACGAGATGGAACGCCTTCGGCGTGAGAACCAGCGCTTGAAACGGCAGCTTGAGGAACAGGAGAGGCTGGTCTATTTCTTAAAAAAATTGAAAGCCCTGGAAGGGAGGTGAAACTCGGCAGGCTGCGCCATGCCATAACCTATGAAGCAATCCAGCAGTGCCACGCAGAAAAGGGCTGGGGCATTTGCTGGCTGTGTGGTCAGGTAGGTATTACGAGAGCATCCTATTATCAATGGCTGAAGCGAGATGTCCCAAAAGCGGAAAAAGAAAACGAGATCATCGCCCAACTGATCCAAGAGTATGATGAACGATTCCACCACATCCTGGGCTATCGGCGCATGACTGATTGGATCAATCGCCTGAACCACACGCATTACAGCAGGAACCGCATTCATCGACTCATGAAGGAGCTCAATATCCATTCCGTGATCCGGTGCAAGAAGGCAAAATACAGAAGGGCCACACCAGAAGCCACATCAGAGAACATCCTTCACAGGGATTTTCTGGCAGAACGACCGAACCAGAAGTGGGCAACGGACGTGACAGAATTCAAATGGTACGAAGGATCAGCCGTCAAAAAGCTCTATTTGAGCGCAATCCTCGATCTCTACGACAGGTCGATTGTCGCTTACGTCATAAGCGGACACAATGACAACAAGCTGGTATTTGACACATTTGAGCAGGCGATTCGCAAAAATCCGGAAGCACACCCGCTGTTCCACAGTGACAGGGGGTTCCAGTATACCAGTAAAGCATTCCAGTTCAAGCTCTCGAAGCAGGGTATGGAGCAATCCATGTCCCGCGTTGGGCATTGCATCGACAATTGCCCAGTGGAAGGTTTCTGGGGAATTGTGAAGACAGAGATGTATTTCCTGAACAAGTTCAGTAGCGGCGGCGAGCTGCGTTCGGCCATCGACCAATATGTCCATTTTTACAATTACGAACGTTTTCAGGAACGATTTGGAGTAAGGACACCAATGGAAGTTCGCATGGCAGCTCTGAATGCGAAGAACCCTGAACAGTTCCCGATTGCCGAGAACAAACGGATTCAGAAATACAAAGCAAAATTCGCGGCATAACAAAATGCCGCAAATCCCATGCTGATGCTAAAACGCCAACATGGAACTTACGGCTATAATTTTTTAGATATTTGCCATGTCTACCTTGACAGGGGCTGATCAAATCATTCGCAGTGCGTTTTTACATACTAACCTGTTACGGCAAACCGTCGCTCATGAGATGCG
>URWB01000183.1 GCA_900551415.1 uncultured Eubacteriales bacterium | reverse complement strand
GCTTGTATCGTGACTCCCGTAAGTCGCGCCTCGCAAGAGGCGCGTAAGTGGAAATGAAAGATTGAAAAACGGCCAATTGCTGTACCTCGCAAAAAAGCGTGCTGATGAAGCTCATTCTTTCTTGCAGTTGGAACGATTATGAAATATAATTACAATGAAAGCAATGTTAACTAAGGTTTAACCGCAGACGAATGAAAAGGTGAAGTGGATATTGTAGTCTCAAGAGTGGAGGGTAAAAACATTTGACTTACACAGAAACGGTACGGAAAGGGACGAAAAAGACAATCTCATTCATATATTAACGACCTTGTCCAACAATCGACCGGCAAAAACAGGAGGGCGCTTTATGAAAAAAATGACAGCCTTAGAATTGATGCTGTGCGTAAAAAATGAGAGAATACAGATCTATTATCACAGAGATACAAAAGTATTTGATCTTATGCCTGTTTCGCAGTTTGAGCTAGAACACATTGACTGGGATATTGCAGGAATTAGAACTATATGAAGAATTGCGATTGTGACTCTTTGCTGTTTAGAAGGAAACCAAAGACATGGAAACAAGCACCCAAAGATATACACAGCAACAATATATATACTGCAAGGTTCGCTTCAGCAGCACGCGGTTTGCGCTTTCGTATCTTACAGAGGATGAAAGCGTCCGGGCAGGCGATTTTGTTAAGGTGCCATTTGGCAAGGAAAATGAAGAGCGAGTGGGTCTTGTAGTGTGCGTGATTCCATGCACGAGAGAAGATGCACCGTACCCGCCGGAAAAAACGAAGCATGTTCTCGGAAAAACCGAGCAGCCAAAGGACTGGGATGTGCCAAAACAAAAGGAAACGCGGGAAAGGGCAGAGCCGCAAGCGAGGAACGTAGCAAAAGAAGAAACTGCCGAGCAGAGGAAACCGCAAGCGCGTGTGGAACCGCAAAAAAAGAAAGGAATTGGCGGCAAATGCCTGGCCTTCGCATTGCTTGTCATACTTGGGATTACAATCGGCTGGCTCCTGCCTGATAAAAACGCGGGCAGCGTGCAGGCTGTGCCATCGCAAACGAATTACAACGAGTCGGACCGCGAAGAAGAGATAAGCGAAGAGGCGCTGAAGGAACTTTACTCCGGGAAACTGCCGGAAGAGGGAATGCCGCTGCGCGCATTGCGGTATACATCATTAGGCGAGCCGGATGAACGGATTTTGTGCCGGGATTATGACCGGATGGATAAAAACCATAAGCAGGTCACCGTGCAGTGGTACCGGAAGGACGGCAGCCTGCTTGCGTCAGGACTCTGCTTTCAGCTGAAAAGCGAGCAGGAATTGACGCTGCATTCTTTTACATATTTTGATCCGAAGGATGATGCGAACGCGGATTCTAATGACACCGCCGGCCCGAAAATACCATGGGAAGGCATTCGCGAAGAGTATGATAATCCGGAGGATCTGTGGGAAGATAATCCGGGCGATTACGATGACGAGGATGAAGCCTGGGACGAGTGGTACGACGACGGAGACGAACCGTATGATGACTGAGAGCTGAAGAGGCTGATGTTGGCTGGCTACTCTGCGTTGCTGCGCGCAGAAAGAAAAAGCTGTTTTTGAATATTTGTTACTGCTGCGCATCAAAATGATAAAAGAAGAGAAAAAAGCGGAAAGCTGATGGAGGTATGAACATGGTATGTCCAAGATGTGGAACTGAAACAACCGCTTGGCCTTGTCCAGAATGTGGTTTCCCGGAAATAATGCGAAATAGAGGCATTAGGGCAGATAGAAAACAGGTTAATTGTAAAACTGAAGACAAAGTAAAGCCCCGTGTTGGAAAAGAGAGAAAATTATGATGAGTGATTAAAATGAAATATATTAAGAGCCCGCTGAATTATTGCGATTTTGTGGGAAACTTTAGATAGAAAAGTCATGGTGCCTATGGTAGAATATCAGTAAAGGAACGATATTTTAACGGTGTGATTGTATCGCTGCGGCTTAATGTGTTAGGCTGGGTTGCAGCATGGGAGGCATGTGTGAATTTATTTGACTATCTGAAAAATGAAAATTTTTTCAAACCGTTTAATTTAAAATACAAAAAAATATACTATGACTGTATGCAGCTTCTGATCGACAAGAGTAAGGAACTTCCGGTTCTCTATGAGTCTGATGCCAGAGACTGCATTACTTTTTATCTACGAAATACTTTGCAAATTTTGCTAGAGGACTTGCCGCAAGATCCCGATGAGGAAGCACCGGGATATCCGCTTCAGGCAGGCGTGATGATGAACTTGTTCCGTGAGGCAGGATGGGTTCTGCCGCGGGAAATCGGACGCAGTGGTGAATATGTTGTGAACATCGCGACAGATTGCCGCAGAATTATGGATTTTCTGCGGAAATTGACGGAACGCAGCGGACAAGGAGCAATGTCCAATCGAATCTTCTCTATGTATGAGATTATGAAATCGGCATTTGAAAAGGACAGCCCGAGAATGGAGCATCCTTACAACAATATTCTAGTGCCGATGATCGACAACGAGAGCGAATTAAAAAATGAACTGACCGATCTGAAGGACAGTATTTCTGATATCATGAAGGCGGTGATCGCGTTTCAG
>URWB01000182.1 GCA_900551415.1 uncultured Eubacteriales bacterium | reverse complement strand
AGAGGTAAGGGAAAGGGGGGGATAATTGTATGGAATGGATTAATGAAAAAGCGAAAACGCTTAGTCAGGGCGCAATTCGAGCCATGTTTGATCGCGCAAATAAGATGACAGATGTTATCAGTCTGGGAATCGGCGAGCCTGATATGACTACACCAAAAGAAATCTGCGACGCCGCAAAACAAGCACTTGATTTGGGATATACGCACTATACCCCCAATGCAGGACTGCCTGTGCTCCGCAAAGCTATTGCAGAAAAGTCTTATATAAAAGGCCTGCACTATGATCCAACAAAAGAAATTATTATTACAAATGGCGGAATGGGTGCGCTAAGCCTTTTGTTCCTTGTTTTGCTGAACGAGGGAGATGAGATTTTAATTCAAGACCCTCAGTGGCTCAATTATGTTGCACAGGTCAAATATTGCAATGGTACTGCGGTTCGCGTACCTACCGACATAGCGCATAACTTTGAGATGCAGGGTGAGACGATTGAAAACTTGATTTCACCGCGCACTAAGGCGATTATGATCAACACCCCGAATAACCCTACCGGCTGTGTGATGTCTGAGGATTCCCTGTATAGAATTGCAGAAATCGCGGTTAAGCATGATTTGCTTGTGATTTCTGACGATGTGTACAACACGCTCATCTATGACGGGGCTGCAGCGCCGCTGATTGCAGCATTCCCCCATATGCGTGAACGCACAGTGATCGTCAATAGCTTCTCCAAGTCTTTTGCAATGACAGGCTGGCGAATCGGCTTTGTAGCGGGTCCTGCCGAAATAGTTGACCGGATGACTAAGTGTCAAGAGAATTTTAACGCATGCGCTAATTCGGTGGGACAGTATGCGTGTGCGGTAGCGCTTGATCACCCGGAACTGTCGGATATGATCTGCAAAACATTCGCGGATCGGCGCAGTGTGCTTTTGAAGGGATTGAAGCATATTGAAGGGATCAAGTGCAACTGTCCGCGCGGAGCTTTCTACGTTTTTGCGGATATATCGTCATTTGGGCTTACAAGCGCAGAGTTTTGTAATCGGCTTCTTGACGAGGAAAAGGTTGTTTGCATACCTGGGAGTGCATTTGGCACATGTGGTGAGGGCTTTATTCGCATTGCCTACACTTGTGCAGAGGAAGATTTGAATAAGGCAATCCTCCGTATTCAACGATTCTGTAAAAAACTGAGTGAAAAAAAGGGCTGATATAACGACCAATAGTGGTTAACTTGAAACTATTTAAGTTTGAATATCATTCCTTTCTACTGGGTTGTTTGGTCACTGTTCAGTATAAAGGATTTGAAAGGGTTCGGTAATGGCTTTTTCTCTTGATCTGCAATTAGCTTTATCTGCCGGGCCCCTGAGGGCTATTTCTTCCGGACGCTAGTATTTTCGACAAAGTCAAGAATGGCGCTGGAAAGCAGGGCGGATTCTGGCCTGAATCCCTTGATTACCGAAAGCCATGGCGGTCAGAACGGTATGCGCGCCGGCACGGCGTGAATGCCGGACTGGACGCCGTGGCATACTAGGACAAGGGAGTCAGCCAACGGCTCGGTCAGCGAACATGATCTCCAGCTGGCTGAGCACCAGATCCCAGTTCTGACATCTGGCGTGCCAGTGCTTCGCGATGCGCTGGGAGGCCAGATACAGCATCCGGCGCAGGGAATCGTCGTTCGTGAAGGAGGGTTTATTCTTTGTGATCTGCCGGAACTGGCGGTTCAGGCCCTCGATGATGTTCGTCGTGTATATGATGTTCCGAATCTCAACGGGGTATTCGAAGAATGTGCTTAAAACCGGCCAGTTTTCCTCCCAGCTTTTCACACAGGAGGGGTACTGCTTACGCCAGGTTTCCGCAAAGGCCTGGAGGTTTTTCTCGGCTTCCTCCAGTGTGACGGCACTGTAGATCTTCTTCAGATCCGCAACGACTTTCTTGATGTCCTTGTAGCTGACATAGCGTCTGCCTCCTAATGCGTATAAAATCCGTATTGCTTCCGTAAAAGAGAAATGGCGTATGCGTATTATCTACACATTATCTCCGCATAGGTCTGACAATGCGTATTACAGGAGCATAAACAGCGTATTAGTTGGTTTCCGGTGCTTTTTGTGCTTCGGCCCGGTCGAGCAGCTCCTGAAGCTCTTTGCGGTCTGTGGTGATCAGTTCCTTTTCAAACTGACTGCACTTTACTTCTACGGTCACATTGTTGTTATTAGTGCTGATGAGGCCGCTACCGCGCTCAAAGTGGGTGATCTCCATAACTTCTGCTTCAGAGAGATGGAGAAGGGACTGAACGCGGCGGGCTTCTTCCTCCTCGAGATTGAGGATGATTTTGGTTTTGGCATTGTTGATGATGCCTTTTCCATACTTTCCATCTTCAAGGGCGAAAAAGTCGTTGATGTCCTGGGTGGCACAGATGGCGCTGCCGCCGTATCCGCGTATGATTTTGAAAATCTCCAGAACGAACTCAGCGGCCAGACGGTTGCTGTTTGCTCCAATCAGCTGCCAGCACTCGTCGATGAAGATGGCCTTTTCCTGTGTGCGGTTTTCTTTGGCCTTGTCCCATACAAAGTCAAGGGCCACAAACATACCGACAGTCAGCAGGTCACCTGTCAGTTCTGAAATATCGAGAACCGTGTACTTGTTT
>URWB01000181.1 GCA_900551415.1 uncultured Eubacteriales bacterium | reverse complement strand
CTACCCGTCAAGTAGACAAATTAAATAACGAAAGAGTCTATGAAAATTTTTCTGTAAATAAAGAATTTCAAGGTTTTCTATGGTAAAATATTAAATTATAGGAGGCCTTTTATCATGGCAAGAGAAAAGAAACCGGTACACAAAGTACAAATGACCGAGGGAAAAAGAAACATCATCCAGATGCTCCTGCAGGAGTATGACATCGAGTCTGCTCAGGACATCCAGGACGCTCTCAAAGACCTGCTTGGCGGCACCATCAAGGAAATGATGGAGGCAGAAATGGATGGCCATCTGGGCTATGCCAAATCAGAGCGCTCGGACAGCGATGATTACCGTAACGGCTATAAGTCCAAACGGGTCAACAGCAGCTACGGCAGTATGGAGATCCAGGTACCTCAGGACCGTAAATCCACCTTTGAACCCCAGGTGGTAAAAAAGCGCCAAAAAGATATCTCCGATATCGACCAGAAGATTATCTCCATGTATGCAAAAGGAATGACTACCCGGCAAATCTCGCACCCTGGGTCAATCCCAAATTCTGTGTAAACTGCAAAACGTGGCGCAAATAGAGCAAAATTTATGCAAGACGGGAGCGGCGCAAGCTGCTGCCGCCTTGTCTATAAAATAACAGCGCTTCGAGGGGATGTCAAGGGCGGAGGCGTCAGCCTCCGTTCATCTCGACCCTTGACATGCCTGCACGCAACCGGTCAATCCGGCATGCGGTAGGCAAAGAACACAGCCAACTGCGCGTGGATCATGCTCCAGTCCCGCTGCCGTCCTGTCCATTTCTTCGTGATGTCCACCATCGCCAGGTACAGCATCTTGAAAAGGCTGTCGTCCGTCGGAAAGACCGATCTGGTCTTGGTTACTTTCCGCAGCTGCCGATTAAACCCTTCAATCGAATTGGTTGTGTAGATCAGCCGCCGCACCTCCTGCGGATACTTGAAGTACGTGCTGAGATTCGCCCAATTTTCCCGCCACGACCGTGATATCTTGGGATATTTCGTTTCCCACTTGGTTGAAAATGCGTCCAGTGCGTCCAGCGCTTCAGGCTCGTCAGCAGCGGCATAGACGCTTCTCAAGTCCGCCATTAGCGCCTTGATGTCCTTGTAGGATACGTATTTGCTCGAATTACGCAGCTGATGGATGATGCAATTCTGGATTTCCGTCTTGGGAAATACAGCCCCAATCGCCGCAGAGAATCCCGTCAGATTATCCGTGCAGGCGATGAAAATGTCCTCCACGCCTCGGTTTTTCAGCCCGTTGAGTACCGTTGTCCAGTACTTGGCACTTTCGTTTTCTCCTACCCACATCCCCAGCACATCTTTTTTTCCGTCCAAATTGATACCCAAGGCGATATAAACTGCCTTTTTCACGATCTGTCCTTCGCTGCGGACGTGGTAGTGGATGGCGTCCAGAAAGACCACAGCGTAGACCGCCTCCAGGGGACGCTGCTGCCATTCCTTGGCAATGGGGAGAATCTTATCCGTGATCCGGCTGATGGTGGTATCTGATACCTCTATGCCGTAGATGTCCTGGATGTGCGCCTCGATATCCCCTGTAGTCATGCCTTTGGCATACATGGAGAGAATCTTTTCCTCAATGTCCTGGCTTACACTGGTCTGATTTTTCTTGAGTATCTGAGGCTCGAATTCACCCTTGCGGTCACGCGGAACTGCTACCTCCACATCGCCGTAGCTGGTTCGAAGCGTTTTGCTGCTGTGTCCGTTGCGGCTGTTGTCGGTATCTTTGTTTCGATAGTCGTACCGTCCGTAGCCCAACTCGTCATCCAGCTCTGCCTCAAGACCGCTCTCCATGAACTCCGCGATAGTCTCCTTAAACAGATCCTGAATGTCTTCCATGCTACTGATGTTGCTGCTTAGCAGCAGCTCTCGTATTTTTGCTCTGCGCTCGTTTTCTTCCGGGCTTCGGTTCTTTCTTGTCATCTGCTTTTCCTCCTGTTTGATGTTCCTATTTTACACCTTGCTTTGGAGGTTTACACAGAATTTGGGACGGTCTCGCTTTGATACCCTCAAAGCCAACGAAGAAGAACTCAACCGCATTTTCATCGACATTTACGGCTTGCAGGAAGAACTCACGCCCGACGTGGCCGATAAGGATGTGACGGTTTACCGCATCATCGACGAGCCGAGCGACGAAGAACGCAAAATGCGCTATGTGCTTTCCATGCGCGATGAGATCGTCAGCCTGCTGTCGTATATCGTCGGCTGTATCCTCGGCCGATACTCGCCCTATGTGGACGGCCTGCTTTTCGCGGGCGGCGAATGGGACGACGCGCGGATTCGCGCGCGCATCGAGGAAGGCGCAAAAGCCTGCGATTTCGCCGACCCGTCGCTCGGGCTTTTCTACCCGGACAGCGACGGCATTGTGCCGATCACCGACGAGGCGTATTTCCCGGATGATATCGCGGAGCGCACCGTCGAGTTTATCCGCAAGGTCTACGGCGCGGAAACGCTGGAGGAAAACCTGCGGTTCCTCGCGGATGCGCTGGGCAATCGGGGCGATTCGCCGCGCGAAGTGCTGCGCAATTATTACCTGAATGATTTCTATAAGGATCATCTGAAAACCTATCAGAAGCAGCCGATCTATTGGCAGTTCGATTCCGGAAAGCAGAA
>URWB01000180.1 GCA_900551415.1 uncultured Eubacteriales bacterium | reverse complement strand
TTATCCACTCCATCACCACGGCCACGGCATAATGTTGTTCCTCATCGGTCAATTCTCGACCGGCCGGTATACGATGCCATTTTTCGAAACAACCTCGGCAACAACACCCGGTGGCATGTTGAGCTATAAACACGGGATGCCCGCGCATGGGAGTTTGTTTACCATCGTTGGGAATCACGGCCGGAGCCAATCGTTTACGAATAAAATCGGCGGCATGACGGGCAATCGTATCCACTCCTTTTTCTTTCAGATACACTATTTCCTTAGTCGTTAAACGAAATTTGCTGCGAAACCGGGACTGTGAAAGTCGTTCGAAAAGGTCTCCCCAATCATAGGAATTGGGTAAAGCCTCTGTTTTTTCGACAGAAGTCGATTCTGGGAATAACTCACCGCAGAAAAAATCGCTTCCTTTAACCTTCTTCATGAAACAAAAACGACAGATGTTGACCTACAAAATCATCTCCATTCCTACTTTTTGCGGTTTTAAACCACACTTTTCATAAAACGGGATTGAAAGCGGACTATCTCCTGTTCCCACTTGCAGAATTGCGTATTGTTCCCTGTAATTATCAATAATAAACTCAATTAAGGCTCTTGCATAGCCTTTGCCTTGATATTCTGGAACTGTAGCAATATTCTTGATTTCAAGTATGTTATTTCCTTCATCGGTTATGATACACTCGCACTTTACCCCATTGTCATCAAGTACATACATCTTGCCTTTATCAAGATAACGGTCAACCATATCTTCCTGTTCATCTGCTAATAGGAGCAAATCCAGATATTGTCTTTTATTCTCTTTAACTTCAACAATTTTCATTAATCACACCTTCATATCCAGATTTATCGTTCATCTACACATCCGAATTATACCATAAAGCGGGAAACGCGAAAAGTCCGAACCTTCTTCTACCGACAGAGCGCAAAACGCCGCAGGGTGCATGTCGTCCCCGCTCGGCACTTGGAAATGCGTTCCTTCGTTTCTAAAGGAATTTGATCGGTTCGATAAGCCGGAATTTATCACTCTAAAATAAATGGGAGCGTAATCATAATAATTCCAAACAGGGCAAATGAAATACCACCAATTTTTGCGACTTTTAAGTAGAATTCAGACGGTTCATCTGCCCGATAAGATTTCCATTCTTCTGTCAATTTCCATACTAAGTCTGGCTTCAAAAAGATAAACATACCTAATGCAAAAATTATGATTCCGCCACAAATAGGCCACAACATATTCACCATCTCCTTCATCAAATTCCGATTTATCGTTCATCTTCACCTCCGAATTATACCATAAAGCGAGAAACGCGAAAAGCCCGAACAGTTTTCTGTCCGGACTTTTTCGCTATGCTCAAATTGATTTGATCCTTTTCGGCTTTCCGGCGCTTGACCATACGATTTCGCAAGCCCTTGCCAAGGCTTATGCCAGACTGAACGCCGCGAGGAAGAAGAACAGCACGACGGCCAGCACCGTGCCCAGCGACAGCGTGGTGGAAACATACTCCGCGTCGTCGCCAAGGTCGGCGAACAGCGGGATGATGAACGGCGCGGGCAGCGTATATTGCAGCATCAGCGCCAGCAGCAGCCCCTTGTCAAACGGAATCACGGCGAACAGAATTCCCGAAACCGCCGCGCAGACGGCGGCCAGCACGCCCAGCCGAAGTCCCATCGTCGTCAGCACCGGGCGGAGAAGCGCGCGGCTGACGTGAAGCTGATAGCCCATGACAATCAGAATCAGCGCGGAGGTCGGCGCGGTGATAAAGCTCAGCAGCGAGGTCACGATCTCCCCCGCCGCCGTGCCGTCGATGGCCTTATGTACGCCCAGCGCGCCCAGAACAATGCCCAGCAGCATGCCGATGCAGGCTTTGTTGGTCAGCATGTTTTTGACGATGAACTGGGGCGTCATTTTCTCGCCGCCCGCCGCCTTGAGCGCCGTCAAAAAGACAGTGTAGGCGAACATCGTCTGGCCGATATCGACCATGGCGTATGTCTTGGTCTGATCCGCGCCGCAGAGCAGCGCGTAGAGCGCATAGCCGAGCATGCCGCCCTCCGCGCTGGTCATCAGCAGCGGCATGAAGCGGTCATACGGCTTCACGAACCGGCGCAGGCCGTAGCCCGCCGCCAGCGCCGCGCCGTATCCGGCGAACACCAGCACGAACACCAGCAGCATCCGCCTGCCGTATTCGGCGGTGAAAAACGCCTGAAACAGCACGACCGGCAGCAGAATATCGCCGATGATGTTTTTCAGCCCCGCATGCTGGTCATCATTCAAAATGCCCTTTGTCGCGCAGACGCGGCCGAGCGCGATCATCACCAGCACGGGCAGAACCTTGGCGAGAATTTGCGTAATCATGTGTACAGTCCCTTCCTAATTGAAAGGAAAAGGCTGCAAAGCAGAATTGCCTTGCAGCCTCCTTTGTTGTAACTTTGGTGTGAATTACTTGGTGTGGATCGCGTCGGTGTAGAACTCGAACGCTTCCTTATCGGTCGCCTTCTGGTGAACGATCATGCGGATCGCCTTCGCCATCTCGACCGGGTGATTGCTCTGGAAGATGTTGCGGCCCATGTCCAGACCGCGCGCGCCGCCCTGAATGCTGCGGTAGGCAAGCGTCAGCGCCTCATCCTCGGGCAGCTTCTTGCCGCCGG
>URWB01000179.1 GCA_900551415.1 uncultured Eubacteriales bacterium | reverse complement strand
AGAGATGATAGAGGATTAAGTCGCAGAACAGATCCTGCGAAATCTGGACGTTTTTCATGTTTTTCTCCCTTCCGCGTCGCTTGTGACGCTTGCGTCGCTATTTTTGACAATGAGCCAATGTGTAAAATAGCGACGCATGCGACGCGAGCGTCACGCTTTTGCTTTTTCAAGAGTCAGAATGATGATGCGATTGGCGTGAGAACGTTTGGTTTTATACAAAATTCCATAATCATTGTACAAAAGATCGGCGTTGGCGTTCAGGTGTCGGGTCAGCACATGGGTGAGCAGGGGGACGTCCGCAAGCTGGGCATGGAGTTCGGAAGGTGTGCCGCGCCATTCCGGAGAAAGCGGCGTGACCAGCTTGGAAACGGAGAGGAGAACGGGGTCTGGCGGCGTTCGCCAGACCTCGGTTTCCGCTTTAATGAGCTTCCAGACGCATTTTTCGTGATCGAATTGAAGCAGCAGCTCCTGATCCTGCTGGTCGCGTCCGACGACGCTCAACACAGCGTTGGTGTCGGTGCGCTTCTTCTTTTGCAGGATGAACGCGCCGTCTGCCGCGCCCAATAGACCGTTCGTGCCGGAGATCATGTCAAAGCTGTCCTCGGACTCCATCTTGCGCGTATGGTGGACGATGAGCAGGCAGAGGTTGTGTTTGTCGCTGAACGCCTTGAGCCGACCGACAATCTCGTAATCGTTGGCGTAGTTGTATTTGTCGCTTCCGATTTCCCGAATCTTCTGCAAGGTGTCCACGATCATCAATCTGGTTTCGGGATGATGGGCAAGAAACGCTTCAAGCTGATCGAGCAGCCCGCCGCCAAGCGTCATGGACTGCGTGGCAAAGTGCAGATTGGGCGTATCTTCCGAACCGAACATCTTGTACAGGCGTTTCTGGATGCGGGCGTAGTCATCTTCAAGGGCAAGATACAGCACTTCGCCCGGATGCACGTCGTATTGCCAAAGGGAAATTCCCGTCGCGACATGATAGCTGAGCTGCGCCATGAAGAAGGATTTGCCGATTTTCGGCGCGCCAACGAACAGATAAGTTCCGGCGTAGAGCAGACCGTCGATGATGGCGGCTTTCGGAGGATAGGTCGTGTCGTAGAGTTCTGTCATGGAAAGCGTGTGCAGGGAGTTGTTATTTTTCCTGTCCTTTGGTATAATGTCATTGGTTTTTAGGTTTTGTGACTGCTCCCCGGCTGCGCCAACAGCCGGAATCGGGGCGGTCATTTTTGTTTGGTCGAGCATATTTCTCTGGTCGGGCATGATTCAAACCTCCTTCATACCGTCAAGGAGCAGAAGCAGATGATCCAGCCTCGCCGCCCAATCCGAATCCGGCAGGAAACCGGATTCGGACAGGCGGGCGCAGAGGAACGCGAGTTCCTGTTTCATGGCTTTGTACACCCTCGGATTGCCTTGAACGGTGATTTCAAATTTCAGCAGCCTTGCGATGATGTAGTCCTGCTTGGTCATGCCGGAGAGCCGCACCATGCTGTCGAGCAGCGCGTCTTCTTCCGGCGACATGCGGAAGGAAACGGTTTTGCTTCGCCAGCGGTTGCAGCAGTCCATCACTTTTCGAGACATGATACATCCCCCTTTCGTTCCTTTTCCAATCTATCTGCCATTTCGCTCTGTCTGGATGGAAAAAGATGTGCATAGTTTAGTGTAATGTCGATACTCTCATGTCCCATTCGGTCAGCGATTGCAATCGCGGAAAAGCCCATATCAATTAGCAAAGATACATGTGAATGACGTAAATCATGAATCCGAATACGTTTGATGCCCGCTTTTTCTGTTCCCCTATTCATTTCATGGTGTAGATAATATTTCGTCACAGGAAACAGGCGATCTCCACTTTTAATTTGATAACTCATTCTAATCAAATCTCGCACTTCATCGCAAAGAAATGAAGGCATTTTAATGATTCGAACACTCTTTTCCGTTTTCGGTGCAGAAATCACGTCCTGACCTTTTAATCTCTGGTAGGACTTCGTAATTGAAAGAGTCTGCCTCTCAAAATCAAAATCTTCCGGTGTTAATGCCAGTAATTCCCCTTCTCGAATTCCACACCAATATAAGATTTCAAAAGCGTAGTATGATATTGGTTTGTCCATCATAACTTCCGAGAATTTCAGGTATTCTTCTTTCGTCCAAAACTGCATTTCATCGGCATGTTTTTTGCCCATACTTCCTGCTTTCAAGCATGGATTAGAGGGCAGATCATAATATTTAATTGCGTAATTAAATATCGCATTGAGTTGATTCTGAATTGCTCGAAGATATGTTGGAGCATAATCCTTTTTCATCAACTCGTTTTGCCATTTTCGAATATCTACTGCCTTAATATCGGACAGTCTCCTTTTCCCGAAATAGGGGATGATCTTTTGTTCGATTGCATACCTTTTTCCGATCATCGTATGCTCACGAAGTCGAGTTTCCATGTCCTTCAAATAAATCTCCACAAAATCCGAAAAAAGCATATTTATACTCTGTTGTTTTTTCGCAGAGAACTCCCTATACCATTGCTCTGCTTCTCGTTTTGTATCAAATCCACGCTTTGTTGATTTTTTCCGATTACCTTGCCAATCCGTATAGCGATACTGAATCAGCCACTTTCCCGTTTTGATATCCTTTTCTGCTTTCATTATGTCTCCTCATCCGGCAAACCCATACCAATGCTGTTCAATATAGTATTTCGACACCTTACCTTTCACCGTAATAAACCCTTTCTTTTCAAGTTCAAGATTGATCTTGCGAATCATCTTGTACGCTTGGCTTTCCATCCCCACCGCCGGCAGCTTCCCGCTTTCCGCCGTCGAGGGCAC
>URWB01000178.1 GCA_900551415.1 uncultured Eubacteriales bacterium | reverse complement strand
CCCGCCGTTTCTTGTTCTCCGTCCAACGGTGGTAGAAGTATGCCTTTCCGTTCACTATTTTTTTCGTAATAGAACCAGCCGGCAACTTTGCAATCTGCTGTTCCAGCTCCGCCGCCCGGGCTTGGATTTCGAATTGTTCCATGGCACACCTCTCGTTTATTCGTGATATTCTATACAAAATTATACCCTATTATACCCTTAAAGTAAAGGGTATAATAGGGTGTCGTTTATCTCTCTCACTCTGTCCCGATGCCCAGCTCCTGAAACAGTGCTTCGACATCGTCCACATACGGCGCGAGTTCGTCAAAGACATTGTAAGAGGTATAGAGGGAAAGGATGCGCTCCTTCGGCGCGGCGCCGAAGCTGAGCGTCCCGCTGCGGTCAACCGGCGGCAGTTCCCGATACGGCAGCTGGATCCCCGGCCTGCATGCATAGACCTCAGCATTCATGCCATAAGCATAACGCGCGTCACACATCCATACATACAGATAACCGCGTTGATTCCGGCTAAACAGCGGATAAGAGTACCGCGCTTTGAGATAGGCTCTGGTCATCGTCGATTCCCCGATCCAAGGTGTGACAATCGTCTCTTTCTCTACCTGCGGCACTGCCGTCAGCAGCTTGCCGCCCCGCTCACAGAAGACGCGGCCGCCGTATGCCCCGTCCCACTCATGATTGGACAGGAGACTTGCGCCGTCTGCGATCCACGAATGCGGCTTTCGGATTCCCGTATCCAGATACGCATAGAGGAAAAACGCTTTTGCCTCTACACCCGCGGTCTGCACATAGATGATACTGCCCTGCATTTTTGAGGAACGCTCCCCATTCTGCGCCTCATCGTAATCGACGACGCGAACGTTCAGAATTTCGCAGCCTTGCAAATCCGCAAGATCCTCGTCCGCGATCTGGGCGAGTAAATCCGCGCGGAACCCCTTGGCTTCCAGACTTTCTCGCAGGGCACGCATCGCAGACGCATGATTTTTTTCCGCCTGCCCCTGCTGCGCATCCGATTCTCCTGCCGCCTCTGTTTCCGCTTCCGGCGGCAGCGCTGCCTGCGTCTGCGTCTGGCTTGCAAGCCCGACTTCCTGCCAATCCACCGGTGTATCATGAAATGCGATATTGCAGGTCATCAAGCCAACTATGAAGAACACTGCCAGCCCCACCCACAGGCGTTTTTCGGAGACGCGCACAGGCGCTGCCTCCATCTCGTAGCCGCTGTCCCGGATCGCGTCCGCAAGCTTCAGAATGCTGCGCAGCGTTAAGATAAACAGCACAAGCATCGCGATCGCAAGAACGGTCATGTAATCCTGTCCGATACGGCTGCTAAGCAGCGTCAGCGCGATGACAGCCAGTTTCCAGAGTATGATCGGCAGAGTCGGGTTTGCTGCCTGTTTTGTACCCGCAGTGCTGCCGCGATTTACAGCCTGCATACCCTTCCCCATACAAAAAAGCAATGCAAGCTCTATTCCCGCGCCGGCCCAGTTGTTCCATCCGGCGATTTCAGCATACAGCGGAGACGCGCAGGCGAAGATCACAATGCTGTGATACAGCAGAGCG
Organism: uncultured Eubacteriales bacterium; assembly: GCA_900551415.1. Lineage (GTDB taxonomy): Bacteria > Bacillota > Clostridia > Peptostreptococcales > Anaerovoracaceae > CAG-238. Next base: position 1,316 of record URWB01000178.1, on the reverse strand, counting down.
ACCAGTGAAAATATCCATGCCGCGCGCATCCAGCGGTTCACACAGCGCAGCCCGCGCATACCGCTGTAGATCAAAATCGAACCGACCAGCGGTAAGATCCACGCAAGACCTAAAAAGTTCAACGTAATACTTCCCAGCACCAGACCTGCGATGATTCTCGTGATGAAATCCCGAAACGGCGTGATATCCGCGGCATAGATCCGCACGCATCCGGCAGCGGCGTCCGTATGATGTGCGTCCTTGTCGAACTCCGCACGCAGCAGTGCCTCCAGCATCGCATCATCCGGCATCCTTGCGGTGCCGCGTGTCTCGTTTGCGATCGTATCGCGATGATCACACATCGCTTTTTGCGCACTTTCATCTCTTTTCGTGCCTTTCCTATTCCACATGCGTGCTGCCCCCTTTCCGCTGCCGCTCGATGTCCGCGAGCAATTTTTTCTTGATGCGATACAGCTTCCCCTCCGCGGCGCGCAGGCTCATTCCCGTCTCTGCCGCGATCTGTGCCATCGGCTGCATATAGTAATACCGCCGGAGAATCAATTTTTTCTCACCCTCCCGCAGTCCCTGCAGCGCTGCCGCAAGCTCCTGCAGATTTTCTCTGCGAATCAGGAACGCCTCCGGTGCGTCGTGATCCTCTGCTGCATCGCCGCGCCTTTCGAGCACCGCCGCGGCCTCTTCACTTCCTGCCAAAATCTGATGTTTCCGTTTTTTGATGAAATTCAAGGCGCCGTTTCGCGCGACCTTTGTCAGCCATGCTGTCAGCGACCCCTTGTTTTCATCGTAATATGCGTCGTATTTTTGTATGATGATTTCGCTGATCTCACTGAAACAATCCTCTATCAAATTTTCGTCCCCGACGATCGGCCGGATGATATAGCAAAGCAAACCGCGATATTCGGTCAGGACACGCGATACGTCCAACCTTGCGCCTCTGCCGCTCTCCGCATCTGATTTTTGTGTCCGGTTCTCTCGCATCTGCCGCCCTCCTTTCTATCCCTTTGCCCTATAATACAAGAAAGGTTTTCAAAACCCACGAAAAAAATAAAAATCCCTGCCTGCTGCCCTCTCGGACTTGTGGATCAGGGATTTTTGCGCACACTTTTACGCTAGGTGTCAGCCTCGCATCGCACCACGGTGTTCGAGCTGCGATTGCATCGTTAGGATACAAGGCTTCTCAGATATTCTTCCACATTCTGATACTGAATCCCCTCGATCTCCTGGTTTTCCCCTCGGTAGAGGACAAACTTTCCGGTAATTGGGCCGTAGCGATGCGCTGTCTGGGTACATTTTTGTTCGTCTATCAGATGGCGATACTG
>URWB01000177.1 GCA_900551415.1 uncultured Eubacteriales bacterium | reverse complement strand
GTCATAGTAAGTAAGCATTGCTTCTACTTCACTTTCGGTAAATCCGAAGCTGTCACCGTATTCGGTATGCAGAACACTATCGCTCTTTAAATTATTCAGCCCTGTAAAAATGCTCTCCTTACTGATTCTAAGGCACCCCGTAATCACACTTTTTTCAAGATAAGGATTGGTCTTTAATGCCGACTCAAAGAGCGAGCGGATGAATTGAATCATCCGATCGTAAAAGCCTTCCAAATATGCGTTTTCCAGCGGTACATCGTACTCGTCAATAAGGATGATGGTGTTTTTGCCATGATACTGCCACAGGCATTCCGATAAAAACTTCAGCGCGTCGTTGTATGCGCTGTAGTCCGCCTGCTCTGCCATAATCTTTTGAAACATGATTTTCTGGTCGTCTGCAAGGCTGTTTCCCTCGAGGAGATACTGATGTCTGCGAAATTCCTCTGCAAGTGCCCTGCAGATCTTCTTATATGCTTCTTCAAAATTCGGCTGCTTCGCCGACTTTAGGCTCAAAAAAATTACAGGATACTGCTGCTGATGCTGCAGGACTTCTTCTCCGCATGCAGTAACTTTCAGCCCATCGAAGAGATAGCCGTTGTCAATTCGCTCCCCGCTGCGTGTTCTCTCATCCTCAAAGAAACGGCGAATCATAAACTGATTCAGCGTCTTGCCAAAACGCCGCGGACGCATGAACAAAGTTACCATCGCCTGGCTTTCGATCAAGCTCTGTATCATCAAGGTTTTATCGACGAAGTATCCATCTTTATCAATAATCTTTTTGAAATCCTCCACGCCTATCGCAATTTGCTTTTTTCTTGTATCGCTCATTTCTTCGCACTCCTTTCAAGAAGTCTGTGTTTTCGTCTGTCCCACACTTGCTATTCCTAGTATACTTGATTTTTGGCAAAGAAACAACCTGAAATGCGAACTGGGCTGAAGTCAAATCTTGTCGGGATTTGTCTCCCGTCAGGCAGCAAAATTCTTCCCTTGCATTTAATCCCATTTGTAGCTTATTCGTTAAATCCTCCGTCCCACAGCGGCATATTGGAAATATAGGCGCTTTCTACCGCGGGAACATAATAGGCTCCGTAGCTCTTTAAGCCGTTTTCGCGCGCTTCCTGCGGCAGTTCCACATAGAAACGGTAGTACGGCATATAACATGCCTCGTGCCGGCCGGTTCGATAGATGAGCTCCACTTTTTTGACCTGCTCCTCCCCCGAGATCTCATAAGGTACCGTGGTGATATAATTTCCATTCAGCAGCAGTTCTTTCGCTTCCTCTGCGCGGATGATCGGATAATCTCCGAGTTTCTTTGAGAGATCTGCCTGCCATTTCCGCGCGATGAACAGTTCGCCGTTGTCATCACAGTAAAAGGCCGCCAGATCAAAATTGTAGTTCAGGATCTTCTCTTCCGTATCTTTTCCGTTTTCAAAGAACAGGACATCGTAAGTCTGCTGTCCGTAGATCGTATAATCCCCGATCGCAAGATTCAGCTGCGGATCGTCAAAGCCGATAAAATCGCGGTACCGGTCTTGCAAATATGCCGCTGCCGACGCTTTTTCCGCGTAGGAGGCATAATGCGTGAAATGATAGGTTTCCGGCAGAGAGACCGCAGGACGGAAACGGACTTCTGCCCCCAACGCCTGATCCACTGCAATCTCCAGCCCTGCGGATGCGATCTTCAGTTTGGCCGGCGCTTCGGATTCATCCACTTCCGGCTGATCGGTATTCAGACCGAGGCTTTTAGCTGTATCCAGCAAAAGCTCCCGCATCTTGCCCTCGTCGCCTCCCGAGGCGACATCGTTTTTGTCATAAGTCAAAGGATTTTGGAAAACAGGCAGCGTGTCGATCACCGTTTCCTCGTTCCATGGGTTTGCGTTCACAAGTTCCGAGATATCATAGGCAAAATACCCCTCATATCCCATTCCCTCAGCTTCTTCGGAGATCGTCAGCAGCGGCAGATCCGGATCTCTTTGCGGTCCATCCTGCGCCCAAAAGTCCTGCAGAATCCCGGTTCCTGCCAGGACCATGATCGCAAAACAGGCTGCGAGTGCGCCCCATGTGGCTCGCTGTCTTTTCTTCCGTTTCGGCTTGTCGTCCGCTGCTTCCACATAAGCAGGATCGATCAGCTCCATTTTATCCAAAAAATCATTGCCTCTCATATTTTGTAACCCCCCTTTTCAAGATGTTCCCGCAGCTGTCTGCGGCAGCGAAAAAGCGTCGTTTTCACTTTGCTTTCGGACAGCGCAAAGCGCTCGGCGATGTCTGCGATGGAATCCAGATACCAGTAGCGGCGGATAAAAAGGTTCCGTTTTTCTTCCGGCAATCCACCGAGAAATCCGTTGAGGATCTCCCGCAGCATCATGTCGTCGATGCGGCTGTCCATATCATCCGGCGAGGGAATGCACGCTTCCATCTCCCTGCTGAGCTCACACAAAAATGCGCTGCGTTTCAGCCGAGCACGATCACGGCAGCAGTTCAAAGCAATATGACGCGTGATCCGCGCAAGGAACGCGTACAGATAGTTTTTTGGCTCATGCGGCGGGATGCGGTTCCATGCTTCCAGATATGTGTCGTGTTCACATTCTTCGGCCGTCTGCCGATCCGCGACAATCCCATGAGCCAAAGCGTACAGGCGTGCTCCGTATTTAGCGGCACTCTCCCGGATCGCGTTTTCATCACGTGAAAGAAACAGTTCCACGATCTGTTTATCGTCCAAATCTTCTTCATCTCCTTTCCGGTTTCTGATCAAAGGTCTTCACCCTGATAAGCACCGTTTCTGCAAGAAAGGTTACATGTGTTTACTATATCATTTCTAAAGTTTTTCGGCAATCTTTCTAATCCGATATTTCCAGCCAAAACAGCACGCAAAAAAGCGGCTCTTACGAGCCGCTCTAGTGTTTTTATCATTCTCGAGCACAGAAACGCAGGATTTTTCGTTCACCGCTAGGAA
>URWB01000176.1 GCA_900551415.1 uncultured Eubacteriales bacterium | reverse complement strand
CACAGCGAATTGGAAAGACAACATTCATCGTAAATGTAAAGCAGTCCGAAAGTGCTAAAAAGCCTTTGAATACGGTGTTTCAAGACATCTGCAAGCACGAGGTTTTGGGCGATTTCTTTACGGACAAATCATTTAATTTAGAAAATCCACAAAAAGTATCTTGACAAACTCGACCCCGAGGGCACCGGATACCGCGCCAAAACGCGATTTGCAAAATTCTATAACCTGCCGGAGCTGATGGCAATGTTTAAGGAGATTGCAGATATTCAGACTGCGGATATGTTAAAACTTCCGGTGCCGCAGGCGGAGTTTATCAACATTTCGGTAAAAGCATCAGAATTTCAGACGGAAATGGTAGAGGGGCTTTCTGCGCGAGCCGACAGGATCCGAAGCAAAGCGGTTCCCGTAGAGGTAGATAATATGCTCAAAGTGACGAATGACGGCAGAAAACTTGCACTGGAGCAGCGGCTTCTAAATCCCATGCTGCCGGACTTTGCAGGAAGCAAGGTCAATGTCTGCGTAGAAAATGTCCACGCCATCTGGGAAGCCGGAAAAGAAAAGAAACTGACACAGCTGATTTTTTGCGACCTTTCCACGCCACGAAAGGACGGCTATGATGTTTACCATGACATCAAAGAAAAGCTAATGCAAAAGTCCGTGCCGCAGGAAGAAATCCGCTTTATTCATGAAGCAGATAGCGAAGCGAAAAAGGCGGAGCTTTTTTCCCGCGTGCGGGAAGGCGCGGTGCGTGTTTTGATTGGTTCCACCCAGAAAATGGGCGCAGGCACCAATGTGCAGCAGCGGCTGATTGCCCTGCATGACCTTGACTGTCCATGGCGCCCGTCTGACCTTGAACAGCGAAGCGGAAGAATCATCCGGCAGGGAAACACAAACGAAACGGTAAAAATCTTTCGTTATGTCACGGAAGGCACCTTCGATGCCTATCTTTATCAGCTCGTGGAATCCAAGCAGCGCTTTATCAGCCAGATCTATACCTCAAAGGCACCAGTGCGTTCTGCAGAAGATGTGGATGAGGCAGCGCTGTCGTATGCCGAGATTAAAATGCTTGCATCAGGCAATCCATACATCAAAGAGAAGATGGATCTTGATATTCAAGTCAGCCGCCTGAGAATGCTCAAGCAAAATTTCTTAAGTGAGCGCTACGAACTTGAAGATCGGCTGCTGCGCGCCTATCCCCAAAAGGAACGGCAATATCAAGAGGCAATCTGCGGCCATGAAAACGATCTGCGCCGCATTGCAGCTCTGCCGCCGTCCGAAGAAACATTTACGGAAATGACGCTGGAAGGAAGAAGCTACACGGAAAAGAAACAGGCAGGGGCGGCACTGCTCGTTGCCTGTCAGAGAATGAAATCGGCAAACCCTGCAGAGATTGGAAGCTATAAAGGGTTTGCCATGTTTTTATCCTTTGATACCTTTGAGCGCCAGTATCGTTTGGAGCTGCGCGCGGGAATGAACTATGCGGTGATTCTTGGCGATGACGGAATTGGAAACCTTACGCGTATCGAACATGCGATCAATAAAATTCCGGAAAACTTGGAAAAAGCAAAGCAAGCCCTGCAGGAAGTTCAGACACAGATGGAAAATGCAAAAGAGGAGCTGAAAAAGACATTCCCAAGAGAAGAAGAGCTGGAGGAAAAGAGCAGGCGGCTGCAGGAACTTGACAGCCTATTAAATCTTGATCAGCCGGAGATTCCGCAGATTACAGAGGAGTGCGTTGAAGTCGAAGAAGAAGCAAGAACAAAAGAAATGACAAAAGATACCAGATGAAAAGGAGATAATTATGAATCTAATTATGGAAAAAACGGTAAAACCGAAGCCGGAAACGGCAGAAAAGCGTATAGCAGCCTATGACAGACTGCTGACACAAAGAGAAAACGAAAAAAAGGAGGAAGCAGATTATGATTACCTTATCACAATTTGAGGAGATGCTGAAAAAAGAGTGGATTCCCTATTTTCCGGAGCAGTATCGGGACAGCAGGGTCGTAATTAAGGATGTGGGTAAAGCGAACAGACCTGCGGAAAGGAAGGTCGGGATTCGGCGGGGGACGGGTCCGGTCTTACTGCTTCCGATTGCGCCTTGCTATGAGGCTGTCGCGAAGGGAGTCTTTACCGGAAACATTCTCAAAAAGATGGCAGAGGAATATCAGCAGCGTGAAACCGAGGGAAAACACATATCCGATAAAATGCAGACGGTAGATATTTGTAATTATGAAACTGTAAAAGATAAAGTAATCTTTACCTTAGTGAATCGAAAAGAGAATGCCGATTATTTACAGGATGCGACCTATCTGCCGTTTGAGGATTTGGCAAAGGTCTTTTATATACGCGTGGATGAAAATATGCGTATCAAGGTCACAAACCCAAGGTACAGCCAATGGGGTGTGAACTTAGAGGAACTTGAGAAAACAGCGAAGGAGAATATGCAGGAGAAACTGCCGCCGCTTTTATTCAATCTCGAAGCCTGTCCTTTTCCGCTTGAAAATGCGAAAAACTGCTTAGCGGAAACAGGAAGTCTTACCGGCAGGCTGTATAACCTGACAAACGCCGAGTTTCATCTTGGCGCGGCAGTCATGTTTTATCCTGATGTCATGGAGCAAATTACGCAGCGGATGAAAGAGCCTTTTTATATCCTTCCTTCGTCGGTAGATGATTTGATGCTTGTACCAAAGCGAGAGGAAATTACTCTTTCCGATGTCAGAGACCTTGTGAGAATTGCAAATCGGGAAGCCGTTTCGCCGGAAGATTTCTTATCGGATAATGTCTACTGCTATGACAGCAAAACGAGAGAAATCCGGATGATGCATGAGGACTTTGCAGTCGAAAAGCCAAAGAGGAGGGAGCGCGAGTATGAACGGTAAAACAACGGAAAAACTTCTAAGGAAAATGGGTAGAGAATATCAAGAATTTCGGGGAAAACTTGAAAAGCTGCCTGCGAATCTGGCAC
>URWB01000175.1 GCA_900551415.1 uncultured Eubacteriales bacterium | reverse complement strand
TAACTGCTAATAACCTCCTGTTTGCTCAAGTCCGGCGCGTGTGCGCGCTCTTTTCTATTATTATAGCCGCAAGCGTTCCGGCACGCAACGCATTTTTGCACGAATCCTGCGGAATCCCGTCACCCGAGAAAATCTTAGCAGCCAGACGTCAGCAGCCTTGCTTGAGAAAATCCTCCGGTCCGGCGTCTGCAGCCTTGCTTGAGAAAACTGCTCCACCTTGGCGTTTCTATTCCCAGTCAATGGCAAGGCTTTCCGGGTCACGCGACTTGACGGAAATCGGATATTCCTCGGTCCGGGCCGTTGTCAAAGCATTGTTCAGCATTTTGGCCAGCCGCAGGGCGTCCGCATCGGAGAGCACCAGCCCCTCCTCGGTATATCCACCCGGCTCAAACCCCGGCCGGATATATTCCCATACGATCGGCTCCGCGGCATTTACGCCTTGCGACAGATCCGCCGCATAGACCAGATCCGCGTCAAAATCAGTAAAATAGTCTCCGCTTTCCTCTCCCTGCTTCAGCTTAATGCCATACAATGCCTCCACCTCTTTCGGGTCATCCGGTTTATCCCCAACCCGCCAACGGTCAATCGCCACACGTACCCTGCCGTCTCCGCAGTCCGGCTCAAACTTCACATCCGCATCCGTACCGAGCTGGGGAAAATTTTCCGGGCATGTCATATGATAAATGCCCTGCTCCGCTTCCGGCTGCTTCCCCCAAAGACCAAGGAAGCCAAGCGGTGTATCGCTGTTCATTTCCTCTTCACTGACAATCTGTGGGTCAAAATAAGGGCTGTATCTCCCATCCTCATGTTTCTGAATGCGTACGATCGCGATCTGCGGCTTGTCCTGTACGCTTGTCCGCACATAGACCTCTCGGTGAAAGAAATCCATATCCTCCGGCAGTTCGTAATCAGCGATGATCTCATAGGGCTGCAGCATGCCGAGTTGTTTGTTCAATGCTCGATCCAGTGCCGCGTCCGAAGTACGCACATACTCGCTTTGCGGCCGCAAAGCCAGCACACAGACCGCCAGCAGAATCAGGATCAGATTGCGCAGGATCTTTTGCCTGCGCGTCAGCGGCGGCAGCTTGCACGTCCGCCTGCTTTGTGTCTCACTCTGTTTCATCGAAATACCCCTTCTCCTTTAACTGCTCAACGCCCTCCGAAAAATCGAGCACGCCCTCCGCATGCTGCCCGAACTGGTCGAACCGCAGATAAATCTGCGGGTGGTCAGGATCAAACGGAAGTCGTATGGTGCTCTGCCGCAAAAACTTTTGTCCCGGTGCGGAGATACTAGAGTACAGAATCTCCCTCTGCGTACTGCCGTACAGCTTCCCATCCGCGTTTAAGAAGCTTTCCAACGGCGCATAACTCATGAACGCCTCGCCGTCTTTTCCGGACTGCGTGTACACAATTTCCAAAAAACTCCATTCTTTGTTTCCATTCGTCTCAACGCCGTAAATATCGGTAAATTTGACCTGAAAGCCCACAAACGACACCGTCTCACCGCATTTAACATGAAACAAGATCTGATTGTTTCCCTCACTGTATTGCCGCTCAATGCCTGTTCTGGCATCGCGGTAATACCCCGCACGCAAATTTTTATAAACATCCAGCGCACCGATTCCGTATACAAACAGAGCCGCCACCATCAATATACTTGTCAGGACCCACAAGCGGCCGATCCACGGATCATGCGCCTTGTTCAATTCCTTGCCGAGTGTCTTGGCATCGCCCATACGCCGCACCGCCTCCGCTTCTGCCTCCGAGGTCGTCAGCCCGTCGCGCGCCGCAAGATACTCTCCCTCATCTTCCAGATGTGCCGTAAGCTCCGCGCGAATCTCGTCGTGATCCAAGCTGAAACGCACCTCGCGCAGGACAGCGTCCAAAAAAATTTCCCTTGTCATCATTTTCCCCCGATGTTTCCCCGCCGCAGCGCCATCCTCCTATACGTCCGCGAGCACATGCTGCACCGCCGCCTGAAACGTCTCCCACTGTTCCCGTTCCTGTGCAAGCTGCGCCTGGCCGAGCCCGGTCAGCGCATAATACTTGCGTTCACGCCCGACCTCGGTCCGTTCTTTGTACGAACGCACCCAGCCCTTACTCTCCAGCTTGTGCAGAATCGGATACAGCGTGCCCTCACTGTAGAGGAACGTCTTGTCCGAACGCTCCTCCAGCGTGCGGATCATCTCATAGCCGTAGCAGTCCTTCTCCGCCAGCAGACTCAGCACCAGAAGCGTCGAGCTGCCGCCCATCAGTCCTTTATCGATTTTCATAAGCCCCTCCTGTGTTTACAATGCCTGCGCCGCTAATCGCTCCGTTCGCCGCACATACCTTGAAGTTCTATGCTTTCTGTTTTACTCATTATACATAGAAGTTCTATGCTTGTCAACAATTTTCTAATATCGTTGTGAATAAAGATTCAATGCTTTCCATGGTGCTTTCATAAGGAATATTTTGTACTCTAAATTGTTTCGCATATTCCATAAGTCGGTTCAGGTCCTTATCTTTTCTGGATATATAGTTCTTTTTTTACTGTATAAACTTTATATTTTCCATTCATTGTTAATCGGTGCGTATTATAGCCGCTGTACACTGTTAACGTAGGAACGAGGGGTTCTCTTTCTGTCAGGCCATGATAATAAAATGCCTCATCATGAGAAAACACAGCATTTGGGCATCTTTGGTGAAGAATAACAGTTCGTCGATCCCGCTATCCTTTTTTGTATATATGCCATGGCTGACATTTTCAAATTCTTTATTCATAGCGTCACCAGCTTTTCGTGCTTATGTTATATTTTATATAAGCACGAAATTCAAGTTCATTGTAAAAAAAATATAGGAAGCGTTCCGGCACGCAACGCATTTTTGCGCGAATCCTGCGGAATCACGACAAAAGCATCTTGCACATGGCGCTCAGAAATGAGTGCCATGTGCTCATAGAAATTGCTGTTTTCGTTATACTCACTTTTGTCCCTTTGTCCAGATTCTTA
>URWB01000174.1 GCA_900551415.1 uncultured Eubacteriales bacterium | reverse complement strand
TCATTGACGGCGTGTCATACCTTGTATCATGCCAAAACGCCGCCTTTTTTCGCGCCGTCGCGCACAAGCCTTTCGCTCCGCAGACCCGCGCGATACGGCAGACAGCCGATTTGCTGTTCGCCGAGCAGCGTCTCCGTTTGCCGCGCCAAAAAGTCTTCGGCGTCCCGCAGGGATTTTTCCTGATTCGGCGCAAAGATCGCCGCCTCGTCCGTCGCGCTTGTCCACAGGTTCTGCACATACGCGGTAAAATGCGACGCTTCGCTTTCCGCAAGCCCGCCCGGCCGCATGGCCGCCCGCTGGCCGTAAAGCGTGTTCTTTTCCAGCGAATCGCCCAGCGCTTCCGCCGTCTGCGCCGAAATACACGTCCGCTTCACGCGCAGAATCGGCAGGGTATCGACGTCCGGCACGTACACCGGCGCGCGGAATGAGATCGTCCGCCCGTAGGCTTCATGCGTCCCCTCTACCGCCGCCGGGGTCTGCGCTTTCAGCTCGGAAACAGAAACCCTCTCGCCGCCCGCGCTCGCTATCGTCGGCACAAGCAAGAGCGCGCAAAGCGCGGCAAATATCTTTTTCATTGTATATCCTCCCATGTCGTCATCTTCGGCACGGCAAACGTCGCTTCATCGCCGGTCGTGATGATTTTCATCTCGCCGGTTTGCGCATTCAGCGGAATCTGCGCAAATTCATACGCTTCCCACCGATTCAGCTCGAAATGCTCGTGGAAGCTGTCCACAATACTCTGCTTTCCGTTCGGTACATAATCGCAATCCAGCACCCACATCGGCACAGCCCATGCATAATCCTCCATTTCAGGATTAGAGTATCGCATATATCCCAGCCGCAGCGCATGGATATTGCGGATACGCCCTGTTGTAATTTCCTTTTCGATACTTTCCAACACGCGATCAAGCGGCGCAAGCGGCACGTCCTCCTGCTCCACAGTGCGGATACGGTTCATGCTGACATACACGCTGTAATCCGTGTTGCTCGATGTATACATCTTCAAATATACATTCGTCCGCCAATCCGATCCAAGGCTATAAGGCGCAAGACGGTTCGCGATACGGTTTGTTTCCGGCGTAGACCCATACGCCACGCGAAAACTGTTATCCCCGAGAGTAGAGCAAAGCGCCCCGATCATCGGGATGCCATTCACCACTTGTTCCGCACGGATGGTGTAATAGCCCTTGCCTCCGTTATTCTCCCCGTCGATGGCTGTGCTTCCATGAATCGCAATGCGCTTGGGCGCAATCATGTAGCCCTTATTCGGATATGCTTCGTCAATCACGTGTTGAAAACACGCCATTGCTTCCGCCACGGTTTGAGTGCCGCCGCGTATGTACGAACTATTCATATCCAGTTCCCACGGATAGCGGTAATCGTTCGGCTTTGCGTCGTAATTCGACCATTTTTCCCCGAGCCATTCGCCCGTATTCATGCCAAATTCCTTGGCGCTTTCGTAATCCGTCGTCATGCCCATACCAAGGGTTCCCCAACTCACATCAAACGGTTGGCTGTTCATGTCATATCGAAACCACGTCATGCCGTTTCGCTCAAATGCGTTTTTCAGCATCACGTCAGCAATTTCCGGCGTAAACGGCCGATCGTTTTCCACCGTGATGACAGGGCATTTCTCCACATCCGGTACGAGAATCGGGATATCCACGTTCAACTCGCCGTTCGGCGTGTCGTAGGTCTTTGTCCACCGTCCCCTCTCCATCGTCTGTCGATGCAGCTCAGCAATGGAAACCAAATCAGAATTCGCGCTCGCCATCGTCGGCACAAGCAAGAGCGCGCAAAGCGCGGCAAACATCTTTTTCATTGTATATCCTCCCATGTGATGATTTCGGGGCAGTCCAGCAGTTTTTCTTTCAGCTCAACGGGATTCATAAATTCACCTGTCTGCGCGTTGACAATCATCGTTCGATACATCAGCCGCGCCATCGGGGCTGCCTCCGCATCCTCTTTGTATTCCTTTGTTTTTTCCTTTGGGTTATAATAATAATCACATTCTATTTGCCAAACCGGGAAAAGCACGTCTTCATCATTTTCCCCGATATAGCAGCAATAGCCGAATCTGATTGCGTATATGTTTCGGATATTTCCTTCCTCAATTTTATTTTGTATGGCTTCAAAAACCCGATTGATATCCGCAAGCGGAACATCATCATATTTCTTTTCAATTTCCATGAGAGGCGCTACTCGAACGTTCCATCCGCCGTCGTGATAAGCCATATCGTTCCAACACGAGAAAAAATCTCCCCATCTAAAGGTCTTTGATCGCTTCCAGCTTTCAGGTTTCTTAAATCCTATCGTTTTCTCCGATACGCCAACCACAGGGTCTCCCGCGCCCATCAGGATGGGTATTCCCTCCATCTTCTGCCTCAGCGTGTAGGTATATCTGGGGCGGCTGTTTTCAATGATTTGCACCCAAGAAAAACCCAGTTCGAGATCAAAATCCGGGAAAAGGGTCTGAAGATTCTTGGTGATGCTCTCCATTCCTTTTTGTATGGTCTCATCGTCTTCTACATCGCTGGAACAGAACGTCTTTCCGCTGGGGATTTCTTCGTTATTGTCAAACGCCCCTTTTGAATCGCTTGGATCGCATAGGATCGACACATCTGTGTTTCCTATTGTGAATATTTGAATATCATAATCAAACCCGTTGTCGCTATACATAAAACGTTTTGCGTCGTCTTCTTCCGTTGCGTCCGCGTATTGACCGCACACGCGCCCTATTTCACAGTCTTCATATTTGGGTTTTTCAACAACCACTATGGGGACACATTCGACCTCCGGGATGATGACGTTCGCGTCAATATAGATATTTCTCCCGTATTGATCTTTGCAGTCGAACACCACTTCCTTCGGGCTCTGCTCCCGAAGCGTTTCTATGTTCTGATAACTTTCTGCGCAACAAACAGCCGGAATCGTCGGCACAAGCAAGAGCGCACAAAGTGCGGCAAATATCTTTTTCATTGTATATCCTCCCATGTGATGATTTCGGGGCAGTACATTCTT
>URWB01000173.1 GCA_900551415.1 uncultured Eubacteriales bacterium | reverse complement strand
TCCGGTTTTTTGGGCGCAGGGACAGGCGCCGACTTCGGTGCTGGAAGGCGATGTTCGTATCGGGCTGCAGGGAGCGATCGATGATCTCTGTAGGAAGATGAACATTGACAGTTTGGAATATAATGAAATGCTGGCAACCTCGTCCGCGGCAGGCGGCTTGAAGATGACCGTCCATGGACTGGTTTATGATATGACCGCCAAGGCGGCGAGAGAAGCGGCACTCGGCGCGGGCGGCATCATTCACGATATTACGGTCGGCAGATTGAGAAGAAGCGATTTGGCGAGAATCAAGGAAATCAACCCAAATCTGATTCTGATCGCGGGTGGTGTGGACTACGGCGAACGGGATACCGCAATCTATAATGCAGAAATGATCCGCAATATGGGACTGCATACCCCGGTTGTGTATGCCGGCAATATTGAAAACCAGGATGAAATGAAACTGATCTTCGATGAGGAGAGCGGACAGGAGCTCTATCTGGTCGATAATGTCTATCCGAAGATCGACACCTTGAACGTCGAACCTTGCCGCAAGGTCATTCAGGAGGCCTTCGAGGACAACATCACCAAGGCGCCGGGCATGGAGCACGTCAGAGACATGGTAAACGGTCCGATCATTCCGACACCGGGAGCGGTTATGGAATGTACGAAGCTGCTGTATGACTGCATCGGCGACTGTATGGTCATCGATGTCGGCGGTGCGACTACCGATGTGCACGCCGTAACCGAGGACTCCGATGCGGTTGCCCGCATTCTGACCGCGCCGGAACCGAAGGCAAAGCGAACCGTAGAGGGCGACCTCGGCGTATACGTCAACCGCATGAAGGTCATTGAATCCATCGGCGAAGAAAAGCTGCGCAAGGAATGCGAGGAGAAGCTGCACATCGATCTGGACAAAACACTGGAAACGTATGTGGCAATCCCAAAGACGGAGGACGAGTTCAAGCTGGTAGAACGCCTGACGGAAGAGGCGGTTTTGAGAGCTGTCGAACGCCATGCGGGGCAGATTCGCTATGTCTATGGACCGACTGGAAGACAGACCCTGGCAGAGGGCAAAGACCTGACGCAGATCAAATACATTGTTGGTACCGGCGGCGCGCTGACCAGATTACCGCATCGCGTGGAGATCATGCAAAAAGTACCGAAGGATAACGAAACGGGTATGAAGCTTTATCCGCCGGAATCTGTCAAGATCCTGGTCGATAACGACTATATCATGGCATCGCTGGGTGTACTTTCCAAGACCCACAGGCAGGGTGCCATCCGCCTGCTGGCAAAAAGCTTGCAAATTGAACTCAAAGAAAACGAGCACGTTGTCAACAAAGCTGCTTTTATTGAAGAACTGCAGCGGATGTCCGCCGCCCGCAAGGCGAAGGAGGAAGAAACGCGCAAGCACATGGACGAGATGGAAGCGATGGGCTACGATTTGACCGATTATAAGGAAGCCTTAGCAGAGAAAATCGGCGGCGCGACGAAGGAAGAAGTGGAAGCGGCGAAAAAAGAGGCACTGCTGCATGATCGTACGATCAAGAAGGGTGCGGATTTAGTCGAACATGCAGAGCAACCGGCAGACGGCGCAAAATCTTCCGATGCATCGGTAACTGGCGATGTGGATGATTACGATCCGGCACAACATGTCATGCGCGGCTGCGGAGAAGTGGACGGCAGACCAAACTGCAACCACGAGTGCTGGGCATGTATGAGAAAGCACTGCCCGTATCGTGATAAGGATGCCGGCAGACCGTAGAATTAAAATAAATCGCTATTAAACGATGCAAGGAAACGAAGGTAAAACGAAAATAACAAAAGCCCTGGTGCAGAAAGGACGAAAACATGTATCCAAGACTGGTCGTGGACCTGAAAAAATTAAAAGGCAATCTTGATGCCTGTGCAAAAATCGTAAAAGAAGATGGCGGCTGTTCTTTGATGATTGTAACCAAAGGACTTTGTGCCGATCCGGAGATGGCGCGCATGGTCGCGGCCCATCCCGCAGTAGAATTTATGGCAGATTCTCGTGTGGCGAATATCAAAACCTACGCGGCAGAGGCCAGAGCAAAGGGCAAAAAGACTGTTCTGCTGAGACTTCCGATGGCGTGTGAAACGGCGGAGGTCGTAAAATATGTGGATCTCAGCTTCAACTCGGAGCTTGCCACCATCAGACTTCTGAATGAAGAAGCAGGCAAAATCGGCGTAAAGCACAACATCCTGCTGATGATCGACATGGGCGATCTGAGAGAGGGGATTTTTTATCAGAACGAAGATCAGATCTTCTCAGCAGTGGCAGAGATCCTGACCATGCCGAACATCAACCTTTACGGCGTCGGCGTCAACCTCACCTGCTACGGTGCGATCATTCCGAAGCAGGATAATCTGGGCGGACTGGCAGCCATCGCACGCAAAATCGAGGCACAGTTCGATATTAAGCTGAACGTGATTTCCGGCGGCAACTCCAGTTCCATCTACTTGATCTGGAAAGAAGGTCTGCCGGAGGGTATCAACAACCTCAGACTCGGAGAATCCTTCCTGCTCGGCAATGACACCGCCTACGGCGAAACGGTTCCGGGCTGCGTACACGACACCATGACGCTGGAAGCGCAGATCATCGAGCTCAAAGAGAAGCCATCCCTGCCGATTGGCGAGGTCGGCGTGGACGCGTTCGGTGAAAAGCCGTATTACGAGGACAGGGGGATGATGAAACGCGCCATCATCGCGGTCGGTAAACAGGATACCGACCTCGGCGGTATGCATCCGACAGACGCGCAGATTGAAATCATGGGCGGATCCTCCGACCATACGATTTTAGATGTTACCCACGCGGACAAGGGATACAAAGTCGGTGACGTTGTTTCCTTTACGCTGGAATACGGCGCGATGCTCAAACTGGCAACCAGCCCGTATGTCGAGAAAGCGTATATCAAATAACGCAGGCAAGGGCTATCAAGAACTATAAAGACAAAAGAGCGCAAGACAAAATCCCGGATTTCGTCTTGCGCACTTTTCATTCTTCTTTTTCGAAAATCAAATCCATTTC
>URWB01000172.1 GCA_900551415.1 uncultured Eubacteriales bacterium | reverse complement strand
TCATCGGTTTTTTTACACTGAATCTTGACATATTTTTTCTCCGAAATTTCCTGTTCTTCCCCGCGTCGCTTCCTTGCGACATGTCTGTCTGTAACAAACTATTTTATCATTTTTGCTGCTTTCTCACAAGCCGCAAGACGGGAGAAAATCTGTTCTTCACTAATTTTTCACATTTGCGGCTGCTTTAATACAAAATGGTTTTTGCGGTACTCCAAAATTCCCTCACGCCGCAGCTTCGAAAGTTCCGCCGACATCGCGCTGCGGTCCACAGCCAAAAAATCCGCCAGCTCCTGCCGGTCAAAAGGGATGTCAAAAGCCGCGTTGCCGGCGCGGCGCTGCACGTCTGACAAGTATGACAGCAGCTTTTGCCGCGTCGTCCGCCGCGTCAGATGCTCCATCTTCTTGGTCAGAAACAGATTTTTGCCTGCCAGAATCCCGATCAAATTGACAAGCAGCCTGCGCTCCGCGGCGCCGGTTTCTGCGCTTCCCTGTGCCGCCATAAGCGGCGAAAAATCCAAAAATAAACAGCTGCAATTCTCCGATGCCGCCGCGCTGACCGCCAGCGGCTCTGTCTGCATGCAGGCATAACTCTCCGCGAACATTTCTCCACGGACAATCTCCGAAAGGATCGCGCGATTTCCCCAAAAATCTTCCTTGATAATATGCACGCTGCCGCGCAGCACGATCGCGGACGGAACGCCGCAATCTCCTTCCCGATAGATAAAGCTGCCCTTCGGATAATCTGCGGTCTTTGCCCGCAGCAAGTCGAGCAGACCGCGAATCTCATCCTCTGTAAATGCCGCAAACAGCTGTGTCTGCCGCAGCAGCCGCATCACATCTTCTTCCATCCGCATCTCTTTCTTCTCCTTCCACATGCCTGCCATCGGTTTGCGCGAAGCGATTCGCGCGCTGCGTAAACCGAACTCCCGCCTTCCGACACAGCTTCTTCTCTTCTTGTAATCAGCATCGTCTATTTACGATAGTTGCTCTTTTCACGTTTTTTTCGAAAAACATGCAAAAAATATTCGTTTTGTTGTAAAAACAACGGATTATCTATCTTGATTGTAGTATATTCTACCCATAAAGTCAAACAAAACATCCATCGGAGGTATACGATATGAAACGAAGAATTATTGAAATCAACGAAGCGAAATGCAACGGATGCGGTCTCTGCGCCGCGGCCTGCCATGAGGGCGCGATCGGTATGGTGGACGGCAAGGCCAGGCTCCTGCGCGACGATTACTGCGACGGTCTGGGCGACTGCCTGCCGACCTGCCCGACCGGCGCGATCCGCTTTATCGAAAAGGACACACTTGCCTATGACGAAGCTGCCGTCAAAGCAAATCTCGCCCGCAAGCAGGCAGAAGCGCGGCAGAGTATGACCGGCGCGGAGCAGGCACAACCGAACAGCATGAGCGAGACCTGCCGCTCCGCGGCAGCCGCGGGGAAGGCAGCACAGGCGGACGCCGCAGCTGCTTCCCTTGAGACGCCGGTATTCCATGGCTGCCCGGGCAGCCGCGCCATGAGTCTCAAAAAACATGCGCCGATCGCGCAAGCCGAAGATGCGGCCGCGATGCCGTCCCAGCTCACGAACTGGCCGATACAGATCAAGCTCGCTCCGATCAACGCATCGTATTTTGACGATGCGAACCTGCTGGTCGCCGCGGACTGTACTGCCTTTGCCTATGCGAGCTTTCACCGCGATTTCATCCAGGGCCGCGTCACGCTGATCGGCTGTCCGAAGCTCGACATGGTGGACTACACCGAAAAGCTCGAAGCTATCATTTCGCAGAACGAAATCAAGAGTCTGACCATCCTGCGCATGGAGGTTCCTTGCTGCGGCGGTTTGGAAACGGCCGCCAAGACTGCCCTCAAAAACAGCGGGAAGTTCATCCCATGGAACGTCGTGACCATCTCTACGGACGGGGAAATTCTCAAATAAATTCCGCGCCGAAACAACGCGAAAATCAAAATCATCAAAAAATTGCATCTCTTTCATCTTTTTTTAATTATACCCTGTTATCCTTGATTTACAGAAGGGATATACGGGGTATTATAATCAATATAGGGACAAAAGTGCGCATAACGAAATCAGAGATTTCTATGCGCACATGGCGCTCACCTATGAGCGCCACTTCGCAAGGTGCTTTTGTCGATATTCCGGAAACATCGCTATGCGATATTTCCTACATAATAAAAAAGCATCCCACAACGAAGGAGTGAATGCAGTCATGCGGATTTTGATCGCGGAAGACCAAAAAGATTTGAATAAGATTCTGACAAAAAAATTGACAGCGGAAGGCTATAACGTCGACAGCTGTTTTGACGGGCAGGAGGCGCTCGACTATCTCCGCGCCGCGGATTACGATGGCGTGATCTTAGACGTCAATATGCCGCGGCTGGACGGTTTCGGCGTTGTCAAAGCGATGCGCGCGAGTGGCTCGCAGGCGCCGGTGCTGTTTCTGACCGCCAGAGACAGCATTGAGGACAAGGTGACAGGGTTGGATCTGGGCGCCAGCGACTATCTGGTGAAGCCGTTTTCCTTCGAGGAACTGATGGCAAGAGTACGTGCGCTCACACGCCGCAGCGCTCCAACCCTCGCGCCGTTCTATACGCTCTGTGACTTGACGCTTGACCCGAACAGCCACACCGTTACCCGCGCGGGACGCGAGATCAAGCTCTCCGCCAAGGAGTTCGCCCTGCTCGAATACCTGCTTCGCAACCAAGGGCGCGTGCTTTCCCGGGAAAACATCGAAAACAATCTTTGGAATTTTGACTATGAGGGCGGATCTAACGCCGTCGATGTCTACATCCGCTACCTGCGCCGCAAAATCGACGAGGCGTTCAGTCCAAAGCTGATTCACACCGTCCGCGGTGTCGGCTACGTGCTCAAGGAAGAAACGCCGCAAAAAGGGGAGTAATACGCGCCGCAGCGCAAAAAAACGAGGCCTTTCAGCTTCTTGGCAATGCTGCGCTTTTTTGCTCTTTGAAACACGAGAGGCAGCCGATTGCCATCGACTGCCTCTCGTGTTTTGA
>URWB01000171.1 GCA_900551415.1 uncultured Eubacteriales bacterium | reverse complement strand
TGACGGAGTTCGGAAGAGTAATAACGCAAAATGAGCATAACCTTCACAACGGCAACTTCCAGTTTACTAAACTGAACACAAAAACCGAATACCGAAAATTAGACCGTTGACTGGTCGCAATCTGCGAATAGTTGACGGCCTTTTTTTATGATTCCGGAAATATCGCATAGCGATATTTCTGAAATCACGACAAAAGCACCTTGCGAAGCAGCGCTCATCTGCGAGCGCCATGTGCGCATAGATTTCGTTATGCACACTTTTGTCCTTGAATAGGAAATATCGATAAGAGATAGGATGGAAGATAAAGGGAAATAAAGAAAAATATCCAATAATCATAAGAATTTTGGGTATAACAAAATAAGGGTAGGTTCGAGAGAATCTTTAGAACTCGTTTAGAAAATAATCCATATCAAGAATATCATTGCACCGCATGCGCTCAATTTCCTTGCGTGCGTAGCCATCAGGCGGGGTTTTCCTATATTTTGTAGTACCTATATATTTAGGAATCGCGGACATAATATTTCATGGCGTTTGGGCGCGAAAAAATACAGGAAGCGGAGGATGAGGATGCAAGAATTCGTGACATTGAGAAAGTTAAAAAATACAGATGCTTTGTCCGGTATGCATACAGCGCGGGTGGATGCGGCGTATGAAGCACTTTGCAGCAAGCTGGACGCTGTATCGCGTGAAGAACTCAAACAGCTTGCGGAGATGACCTATCAAGAGGGCATATTGGACGGTATTTTGTTTTGCAGGCAGATCGTGGAGGAAATCTACTGATGCATTGTAATTGAAGTTGTTTCATTTCAGAAAATCAAGTATACTATATTTGTCCTTTCATTGTACAATCAAGTTGCACAATGAAAGGACAAAAGAAACTGGGTACCCAAACTACTCCAAACGAAAAAAAAATGACACACAGACCGTTTACGGAGATGCCCCATCAAGAGGGCATAGCAGCGCCAACAAAGAGAACTTTTGCGCAGACAGAAAGCGCTTGAACAGAAAGCGGCAGCAGCGAGTGGGGGTACATGCAGTATGAAAATAAAAGGAATCTTAATGATGCTCAATCGATAAACGGATATTTACGGATGGATAAGCAGAGGTTTTTTTGATAAAGACGGATGATGTAAAAGCATTTTGACAAAGATTTTCTGATTTGTAAAAGTGTTTTGATAGACAGTGCTTTTTATATAGACGATAATCTAGGTGAAGTTAATGTTAGGAGACCAAGCACATGAATATTGGCAGCAAAATCAAAAAGTCAAGAACAGAGGCGAAGATCACACAAGAACAAGCAGCGGAAGCTCTCGGAACCAGCAGACAGACGATATCAAATTGGGAGAATGAGAAATCCTACCCTGATATAGCAAGTGTACTTAAAATGAGTGATTTATACGGTGTCAGTCTTGACTTTCTTTTGAAAGGAGAAGTACCAATGAAAGATTATCTGGATTATATCGAGGAAAGCACAAATGTCGTAAAAAGCAAAGACAAGCTATCAAAGCTGATATTGATTTCATCCTATCTAGTGATATGGTCATTCAATATGATAGTGTCATGGAGTTTTTCTGTGGAAAGTATTACAGAAGCACAAGCAGGCGCGTTTCAATGGCTCGTTCTTCCGCTAACAACGATTGTAGTATCTCTTTTGATTGGGAAAAATAATTATTGGGGAACCCGCAAGTGGTTTGCATCGATTGGATTTGGTTTCATGTTCCTGCTTTCTGTTTATGCAAGCTATGGTATGAGAGAAAAATCAATCTTCAATCAGATTGATCTACAAACACTCACAGTTTTCTTTATTGGAATGAGTACTTCGATTATAGGAATGGTGCTTGGTTCTGCACTTCTCGCGGATGAAAAGAAGAGCAAAAAGAGCGAGTAATATATGCTTGCCAAAGCGCTAACTTTGATGGGTTGCTTGCGAAAGAGAATCATTGCCGAAATGCTCACGCAAAAAAAGTAAAACAGCGTGACTTGCTCCCAATGCCAGCTTAACTTCATGACATTGGACTTATACCACACTGTTCTCACTAAACTTTATAAACTTGTCTGATGTGCCGCTCCCGCGGGGATGTCTTTTTCATGGTGCGCGATAAGGGACTTGAACCCCTACGGTCTCCCGCCAGAACCTAAATCTGGTGCGTCTGCCAATTCCGCCAATCGCGCATATGTTGTGATTCCCAAAATATTGTGAAGCGATATTTCCGGAATAATAAAAAATGGAGCGGAAGACGAGATTCGAACTCGCGACCCTCGCCTTGGCAAGGCGATGCTCTACCCCTGAGCCACTTCCGCACACGATTACAACATATAGATAGTTTCGAAAAACATCTTTTAAATTCTAACACAGAGCGTTGCTTCCGTCAAGGGGTTTCGTGAATTTTGTTCAGAAATATCTAAAGGGTTCAGCAAGAAGACCGCCTTTCACGGAACACCGACGCAGTCGCATAAGCTGCTGCGAAAGACGGTCTCCTCACTGATTATGGAATTATGGAGAAGTTTTTACTCTCTGTTCTGCGGAATGTCCGGAATGCCCGCGAAGCCTTTCGCAAGATCATCATCAGTTGGGATATAGTCGCTCATTTCGCCGTCATTGTACTTCTGATAGGCGACTAAGTCGAAATAACCGGTTCCGGTGAGACCGAATACGATGGTCTTTTCCTCTCCGGTTTCCTTGCATTTCAATGCCTCGTCAATCGCGACCTTGATCGCGTGGCTGCTCTCCGGTGCCGGCAGGATTCCTTCGATTCTTGCGAAGGTTTCCGCTGCCGCGAAAACATCCGTCTGCTCAACGGCTCTGGCTTCCATATACCCGTCATGGTAGAGTTGAGACAGGGTGGAACTCATGCCATGAAAACGTAAGCCGCCCGCGTGGTTGGCAGATGGGATGAAGCTGCTTCCCAAGGTATACATCTTTGCCAACGGACAGATCATGCCGGTATCACAAAAGTCATATTTGAATTGTCCGCGAGTGAAACTTGGGCAGGAAGCCGGTTCTACCGCGATGATTCTGTAATCCGCTTCACCGCGCAGCTTTTCTCCCATAAACGGCGCGATGAGTCCGCCAAGGTTGGAGCCGCCGCCCGCGCAGCCGATGATGATATCCGGCTTCACACCGTATT
>URWB01000170.1 GCA_900551415.1 uncultured Eubacteriales bacterium | reverse complement strand
TGATTCTTTCCCTGGTGTTTGTGACCTGTGCGTCCGGCTGCGGACAAAAGTCACTGCTGAATCCGGATAATCCGGTTACGCTGACTCTATGGCATGTATACGGGGAGCAGGCCGATTCTCCTATGAACCGCCTGATTGATGAATTTAACAGTTCCGTCGGCAAAGAAAAAGGCATCGTCATCACAACGACCCTGATGTCCAACGCCTCGCAGATCGGGCAAAAGCTCTTGGACGCGCAGGCCGAAAAGCCGGGAGCTTTGGATATGCCTGACATGTTCTTTTGCCACAACAGCAACGCTGAGGAACTTGGTGTGGATAATCTGATTGACTGGGAGACCTGCTTCACGAAAGATGAAATGGGTGCCTTTGTTTCGGATTTCCTTCCGGACGGCATGGTGAACGATACCCTGGTCGTGCTTCCGGTTACAAAATCTACACAGCTTCTCTTTCTAAACGGAACGGAATTCGCGCGTTTTTCAAGCGCGGTCGATGTGAGTCTGGATGATCTGGAGAGCTGGGACGGCTTCTTTGAGACTGCCGCCAAATATTATGACTGGTCTGATGGCAAACCGTTCTGCGCGTTTGACTATCTGCTTCGTTCGGTAGAATTAAACGCGATTTCCTCCGGCGCTGCCGCGGAAAGCCTCTACAAGGACGGCTGGTATGATTTCAGCAATTCCGCGCTGCAGACCTCCTGGATGCAATTTGCGGACGCGCTGGTACAGGGTCATATCGTGATCTCTGACCTGTATTCCAATACACAGGTTATGACCGGAGAGGTTGCCGGTGGTATGGGTTCTTCCGCCAGCATTCTTTACTATAATGATACGGTTACCTATCCGGATAATACTACCGAACCGATGAATCTGCAGATCCTGCCGATGCCGCGCGCAGCCGGCGGCAAACTGCTCGCTTCGCAGGCCGGAGTCGGGCTCTGCGCGCTCAAAACAACCGCGCAGAAGCAGGAGGCGGTTTCCGTCTTCGCGCACTGGCTGACGGAAAGTGACCGCAATCTCGCGTTTGCCGCACAAACCGGCTACATGCCTGTCACCTACGATGCTTTTGACGCGATCAAAGACTATAATTTTAACAACGCCGCTTTTGAGAGACTATACCGAACCTTCACGCAAGTACAGCAATCAGCCCAGATTCTCAGCGAGCCTGCTTTCGCCGGATTTTACGGCAAGGCAGGGAGCCTCTATGAAGCGCTGCGCGCCAAACAAAAGGATTACGCGAAACGCAGTGCCGGCGGCGCGGATACGGAACAGCTTTCGGAACAAACCTGGAAGCTTTTTCAAGGGATTTCGTAACGAGGAGCAGAGCATAGGGTTATGAACAAACTACTGGGTTATATCCAAACACAGGCCGGCGGCGGCACCATGAAACGCAAGCTTTTCCTTTATATGCTGCTTCTGCTGTTTTTCATTTTGTTGGTGCTCGCCTCCATGCTGTCTTTGATGGGGCAGTTCAAAACACCGAAGGATTCTCTTTTGGAAACCTGCGAGCTACAGCAGACTGTCTTTCAAAAGAACATTCAAACACACCGGAATCATTTATCCATGATGGGAATTCACTTTTCGGAGGACCTTTCCTCCGGCATCGAGAGCTGGCTCTCTGCGCAGCATACGGACTTCTCTTCGCTGTCGGATTCCCATAAGAAGGTGGAATCTCTGGAAGACTTCCTGTTTGACACAGTTCGCCAGTATCTGATGCAGGCAGACTGTTCCGGCGCCTTTTTTATGCTCGATACGACAGTCAATACCTCCGCGCCGAACGCCGCGGCCTCAAAGAGCGGTCTTTATCTACAAGTCAACGGTTATGAAATCGATCATCGCGAAGCTCTCTGTTATCGCGGGAGTTCCGAGGTTGCGAAACAGCACGGCGTCATGCCGCACCGAAAATGGAAGCTCGAGCTTGACAGCAATATCTTTTGGGGCTACGCGCTTGCCGCCCAAAAAGCTTCACTTCCGCTCGACAGTGCTTGTTCCTTTACGGATTTTATCATCTTGCCCGGCATGTCCGAACGCGCGATGCACATTGCGATACCGATTACAGGCACGGATGGGACGTTTTACGGTGTCTGCGGCTTTGAAGTCTCCGAAAGCTATTTTAAGCAGATTTTTGCGCAGCCGACCAAGCTTTCACACATGCTCGCGGTGCTTTCTAACAGCTACAATTCCGACAAGGCTGTTCTTACGGACTTTTTTAGCTGCGGAACAACCAACGGCTATTACTATCTCCCGAAAGAAAATCTTTTCGTCACAGATTTCAGCAAGGGTCTGAGCCGTTTTTCGGACGGTACGGACTCCTATATCGGCGTGCTCAGCACCTGTGAGGATGTCCATGGCAACAGTTTGTTTACCACAGCCATCATGATTCCGGAGAAAGATTTTACAGCGTATTCTCTCCACAATCTTCTGCGTCTAGGTATACTCTTATTCCTGCTCGTTGTTCTATCTGTTGTCGGCTGTATTTATTTCAGCCATCGGTTTTTAGTGCCGCTGCTGCGGAGTTTGGAGCAGATTCAAAAGGGCAATTTTCAAAGTCCTCGTATCAATATGGTTGAAATCGATGACCTTTTGGATTTCCTCGCGCAAAAGGACGGCGAAACAGAGAAGGAAATCAAACAGCTCCAAGAGGAAATCAACCATTTGATTCAAACGCAGAACAGGGAGATCAACGAGGAAGAATATCGGCATTTTCAGACTTGCCTCGCGAGCCTCACCGGAAAAGAGCTGGATATCTTCAAGCTGTATCTTGAAGGTAAAACCAGCAGGCAGATTCAGGAAATCTGCGCCATCACTTCCAATACACTCAAATACCACAACGCCAATATCTACAGCAAACTCGGGATTAAATCCCGCAAAGAACTTCTGACCTACGCTACGATGATGAAAGAAGGAAAGCGAGAGGACGAGGCGCGCCTGTAAGCACGCCACATCCTCTCGCTTTCTATATAACGCGCAGGCGCAGCCCTGCAAGTTTCATGGTTTTCTTTCTTGCAGCCGCCGTAGAACACCACGCACTGAAGTGCTGCGTTCCTGACATGAGACCTGACTCGCTTCCGTCTTCGCCTTATGGCTCGTCCCTTAAAGTGCCACGCGCTAAAGCGCTGCACTTCTTGACATGAGACCCGCCT
>URWB01000169.1 GCA_900551415.1 uncultured Eubacteriales bacterium | reverse complement strand
AAGTGCTGTAAAAGAATTTGCTGATTTATCCGAGCAGGAACTTGACCGCATTGCGGCGCGGAATATGCGCGGAATCAAAATTCACCCGGCCTATCAACAGACTGATCTGGACGATCCGAAATATCTGCGCATTTTAGAACGTGCAGGTGAACTTGGGCTGATCGTTGTAACGCATGCCGGTCTGGACATCGGGTTTCCCGGCTGCCTGTGCTGCACGCCGGAAAAAGCAAGAAACGCGCTCAAGCAGGCTGGCCCTGTAACGCTGGTGCTGGCCCATATGGGCGGCTGGTGCTGCTGGGACGAAGTTCCGGAATTGCTTGCAGACACCACGGCTCTGCTGGACACGGCCTTCTCGCTCCGTCCGGCGGACGCAGCGGAGGACGATCCCCAATGGCTTTCTGATGAAGCGTTCGTGAACCTCGTCCGCACGTTCGGCGCAGAGCGCGTCCTGTTCGGCACAGACAGCCCGTGGGCAGACCCGCAGACCGAGCTGCGGCATATCCGCGCACTTCCCCTCTCGGATGAGGAAAAAGCGGCCATCCTCGGCGGAAACGCCAAGCGGCTGCTGCGAATCTGATTGCTAACTGCATATTAAAAAAACGGAGAAAACCGGCAGCGGTTTTGGCGTGTGCCGATAAGGCAGTAATTTGAGATAACTGCAAAATTGGCATCTGCCGGGCAGGATTGGACAACAAAAACAGGCGGCACTCAGCTTCGGTTGGGCGCCGCCTGTTTTGCACATATAAGGGTAGAAAATCACCGATTTTCCGCTCGGATACTTAGTCCAATACGATGTCCTTTTTCTTTCCGTTCTTCTTTCTCGGATACTGCCGGATACGGGTGACAAAATCCAGATTGATAATCTCCAGTTCTCCCGTCTTCTTCTCTATGACCATACCGCCGTCGTCAATTTCTTTTATCACTCCCTGTACGCTGCCGTCATTTGAAGTGATCGTATAAATGATGCACTCTTCGCCGATAAACCGTTTTGCCAGTTCTTTCATTTCACTGTTCTCCTTGTTCTGCTTTTTTTGATTCAAAATATGCCTGACTGCTGCCAGTCTCCTTTGCCGCATGATCCATGGGATAATCACAAGAAGGAACAGGGCAAGCAAAATGAGGTAAAGACTGTCCATTTGCGCATCCCTCCCAATTTATATTCAGGAGATTCTATTTCCTGCTTCGGAATATCGCATTGCTTCTTTACAGTACATCGATATATTTACAGCCCAAATAAGGCATACAGTAAATGAGGGCAGGAATCCAATGTCGAACACAAGCGCACAGACCGCAAGCACGATCGCCAAAACCGTACACACCGCATTTGTTGCGGAGTATGCTTTGAACGCACACTTGCCGATCATAATTTTTTCGGCTTCATCGCAGTCGTCAATCCACTTTTTTTGAAATCTCATATCGTAGACGGACGCTTTCTTTTCGGGATTCATTTGCTTAGTTGTATCTACGCACTTTTGCTGAAAGAGGATCGCTTCAATCATAATAGCGAAGAAAGAGACGATACCGATGAAAAATACAATGGTTTTCTCCATGTCGTCAAATATTGCAAAACCTCCCGAATAGGATGCCGCGATCAGAAAATAGGCGACGATAAAGCTTGCGCTCGCGATCCAAATTACGACAGACAACTTTCGGTCAATAGTATCCGAGATAGCCTCATCCTCGCCATCCCACGCAGCGAGCAATTTCTTTGCACTCCGATAAATCGGGAGGCAGAGTACAGGCACGATGATTGCTATCGCAACCATCAGCCACGGAGCAATGTGCGTTCCGAAAAACGCTCCCGTTTCTTTCATCATGCCGACCAGTTCATCCATCCCTCCTTTTGCCGCACCATAACCGGAGTAATAGCCGATTACACCGCCGACAATCGCACATACGACCGCAAAAAGCAAAAACTTAGGCAGAGCTTTTCGATTTGCCTCTTTGATTTCGTCATTTTTCATTTTCCGTTTCCTCCTGTAAATAGAAGACTTCTTCAACCGTAACGCCGCATACCTTTGCGATCGT
This sequence comes from uncultured Eubacteriales bacterium, assembly GCA_900551415.1. Taxonomy (GTDB): domain Bacteria; phylum Bacillota; class Clostridia; order Peptostreptococcales; family Anaerovoracaceae; genus CAG-238. The sequence continues at coordinate 1,183 of URWB01000169.1, read as the reverse complement.
CAGAGCAAGTGTAACGGACGGCGAATAATCGCCGCGCTCGATCAGGCTGATCGTTTGCCGTGATACGCCGCATAAGCGCCCCATTTCCTGCTGATTCACATTCAGGATCGCCCTGAATACTTTCAAGCGATTTTGCAGTATCATGCAGCACCTCCGTCTGACGATTTTACTTGTCTTAATGACAACTATCATTGTCACGTTGTATTATACTCTTGTTATTTGAATCTGTCAAGTTGTTTTGAAAAAGTGAGGGATAAAGTTCGTTGCCTTGCCCTCCGCTGTCAGTAGAATGGCGTGTTCTGCAGTTCGATCTTTATCTGGGGTCACCTAGGATGAACTGCTAAAAGCGGAACAGGCATGATCGAATCATGCCTGTTCCGAGAAGTTTGAATTTTACTGTCTTACCGGCAGGGGGCCTTTCTCCGTTCTTTTTTATCCGTTTTCCAGACTCATCGTTGCATAGGCGTTGAGATCCTGCCCGGCGCGTTTTCCGGCCAGATATTCGTAATAGCCCTGTGCGCCGATCATGGCGCCGTTATCGCCGCAGAGACTGAGTGGGGGCATACACAGGCGGATGCCGAGCCGCTGCGTCTCGCGCGTGAACTCACCCCGGATGCGGGAATTGGCCGCGACGCCGCCCGCGATGGCAAGTGTTTGATAGCCTGTTTCCTTTAATGCCTGCATTGTCCTTGGTACCAGCATATCGCTGACTGCTTTGGAAAACGATGCACACAGAGACGGAATATCCAGTGCTTCGCCGCGCTGCTCATGTGTGTGAATGAGGTTCAGTGCTGCGGTTTTCAATCCCGAGAAAGACATGTCCAGCGGATTTCCGCTGAGTTTTGTGTGCGGCATAGGATATTTGGTTTCATCGCCGCTCTGTGCCGCTTTGTCCAGCGCTGCGCCTCCTGGATATGGCATGCCAATCACGCGTGCAATCTTGTCAAAGCACTCCCCTGCCGCGTCGTCACGCGTTGTACCCAGAATGCGGAATTTTGTGTAATTCTGCACGTCAACAATCAGCGTATGCCCGCCAGAAACGACAAGGCACAAAAACGGAGGCTCCAGATCGGGGTACGCCAGATAATTAGCCGCAATGTGCCCGCGGATATGGTGAACCGGAACAAGCGGTACACCGAGACTGTACGCTGCTGCCTTTGCAAAATTCACGCCAACCAGTACC
>URWB01000168.1 GCA_900551415.1 uncultured Eubacteriales bacterium | reverse complement strand
CTGACCAAGGACGGAAAGCGCTACGCCATCCTAAAGTTCAGGTCGATGCGAGTAGATGCGGAGAAGGACGGCGTTGCCCGCCTCGCCAGCGACCACGACGACCGCATTACCCCGGTGGGCCGCATCATCCGCGCCATCCGCTTCGACGAGCTGCCCCAGCTGATTAACATGGCATGGTGTATGAAAAGATTCCAGATGCGCAGAAAAGAGAAATTGCTGGCATATTAAGCCGTTATAACTTTCTTGGTGTGCGCGATGATGAAACGGCTCGATTTGTGCAGAGCATCGGGGCTTGTCAGCTCATTACCTTTCAACGCGCGGAAAGACTCCGAAGTGTGAAGGGAAATCGGCTGACAGGGGTTTTTCGTTCCATCTGGGCGCAGGCTTTTTCGTTCCATCCAGCCACAGGTATTTTTCGTTCTATCCGGGCACAGGCTTTTTCTATCTGGGCGCAGGTATTTTTCGTTATATCTGGCCGCGAAACTTGCTAAAGCCCGTGTTTTGAGGTAAAATGAAAGTGGTAATTTATAGGGCTTTACAGCGCATGAACGGCTTGGAGGAAGGGAGGCTGACGGCATGGAGAGGAAGATGCTGCCGACCGGCATTGAAAATTTCGAGGAGATTCGTCGTAACAACTCCTATTATTATGTAGACAAGACAGGACTGATCCGCGACCTGCTGAAAAGCAGAGGCAAGGTCAATCTTTTCACGCGGCCGCGGCGATTCGGTAAAACGCTGAACATGAGCATGCTGAAGTGCTTTTTTGAGATTGGTGCGGACAAAACGCTGTTTGATGGGTTGGCGATCTCGAAGGAAACGGCGCTGTGCGAGGAATGCATGGGCAAGTTCCCGGTGGTATTCATCTCGCTCAAGGATGTGGACGGGCTGACGTTTAAGGAAGCCTACGGGAAACTACATGAGATCATCCAGAAGGAAATACGGCGGTTATACTTTTTAACGGAGAGCAGCAAACTTTCCGAGATGGATAAACAGGCTTTCAACAAGCTGGCGTCAACAGATGAAGAAGTCGAAATTCAGAAATCGCTGGCGTTGCTAACAGAGCTGCTCTATAAGCACTACGGCCAGAAAACCATTCTGCTGATCGACGAGTACGACGTTCCGCTGGATAAGGCGTTCCAGCACGGCTACTACAAGGAGATGGCTTCATTGATCCGCGGTTTGTTCAGCCCGGCATTGAAGACCAACGATTTCCTTCAGTTCGCGGTGCTGACGGGCTGCCTGCGAGTATCCAAGGAGAGCATTTTCACGGGGCTGAATAACTTCAAGGTGCTATCCATTACGGATAGCCGCTTTGACGAGCATTTCGGATTCACGGATGTCGAGGTGAAAATGCTCCTCGAAGACTATGACCTATTAGATCATTATGATGATACGAGAAGATGGTACGATGGATACCGCTTTGGCAATGTAGACGTTTATTGCCCTTGGGACGTAATCAACTATGTGGATCTACTTCATAATGATCCCCATGCCGAACCGCAGGCGTTCTGGATCAATTCCAGCGGGAACGATCTGGTGAAGAGGTTCGTGGACAAGGCCGATAAAACGACGCAGGGCGAAATTGAGCGTCTCATTGCGGGCGAGGCCATTGAGAAGGCCGTGCGGCTGGAGCTGACCTACGACGAGATCGACAACAGCATCGACAATGTATGGAGCGTACTGTTTACGACGGGCTATCTGACGCAGACAGGAGAGGTCGAGCGCGGCGTATACAAGCTGGTCATCCCCAACCGCGAGGTGCGGGAGGTGTTCATCCTACAGATTCAGGAATGGTTCAAGAAAATGGTAGTGCAGGACGAAAAGCCCATGCAGGCGTTCTGCCGGGCTTTCCTGAGCGGAAACGCGGAGGAAATCCAGAAGCGACTGACAATCATTCTCGGAAAGATGATCAGCATTCTGGACACAAAGGCCAGGGATGAACAGAAGGAAAATTTCTACCATGGTCTGCTGCTGGGACTTCTGCGGAGCGACCCGACTTGGTCGATCTTGTCCAACGCGGAATCGGGCGACGGCTTCAGTGATATCCTCATCGAGCCGGAGGATCCGGACGCAGGCATTGTAATTGAAGTAAAATACTCACCTACCCTATCGGGGATGGAGAGCGCCTGCGAAGCGGCGATAGAGCAGATCAAGAGCAAGCGGTATGATGAACACCTGCGCAACGAAGGCAGGGAGAACATCACTGCGTTCGGCATCGCCTTCTGCAAGAAGCGCTGCAGGGTATGCTTTGAAAAGCTGTATTGATTGAATAACTGTATTGATTTGAACGACACATCCTCCGTAGCGATTGCTGCGGAGGACTTTTCATTTTGAGATGTCTGAAAGACGAAAAACACACCGGCAAGCCCCTGTCAACCCATTAACCTTCAAGGAACGGAAAATGCTCCGAAGGATGAAGGAAAATCGGCTGACAGGGGCTTTTTGTATCCCTGTCTCATCTTTCTACTGTTTTCCTGATATGCGAAAGCCCATCAAAAAAGCCATTCTTGGTTTTCTCCAAATGAGATAGTACCCCCTATATAAAAGGCGAACAACAGGGTTTTCTCAATAAGCGATAGGAGACACTCTGCCGAAAACCGATAAAATCGCCTGTTCGCGATGAATTGAATGAATATTCATTCCAATCCGCATATCTTTGACAGCCATCAGCAAATGCAGGTACAGATTGCAGTTTTCTTCAAAGAAGAAAGGCAAATGTTCGGTGCATGGGAATAGCAGGGTATTCTGCACAAAATTCCTGTGCAGTTGCGGCGTAAATGACAGCAGTTTGCACAACGACCGGACACATTTCGGACATCAGACATCAAAATCGCTGGTGGCGGGGCGGGATTCGGTATGTCGGTAATAAGTGCTATGAGAATAGAAGGCTTTCCAACTGCGGCGGTATGATTATGCGCCGTACCAACGTCTATGGGCATGTACCGAACATGCCTTATTTCAAAACTGAAAATGCCTGAAATATAGGGCTTTTTCAGACAGACCAAAGGATTGAGAAGAAAGAATGCCCTGAAGCGAGACGGGGCGCAAGCCCTTAAAAAGCCCATTTTAAGCCGCTTATGGCGGGAATCCTGCATAATATGCAGGTAAATGGCTTCCACAGAGAGGATTGCCGTAGCGCCTCGTAATAATACCACCGAAATTCTCAGTCAATTCCCTACGAAGGCGGCGAAGGAACCGGCGACGGAAGCGGAAGAGATTCCGCTGTTCTGACGCTGCCTGAGTTCATTTATTCCACCTACAA
>URWB01000167.1 GCA_900551415.1 uncultured Eubacteriales bacterium | reverse complement strand
TCTCCGCTGCCGAAATTGAAAAACTTTAGAACGTATGGGCAAGCCGCGGTAAATCCCTTTATCTGCAGCTTGCCTATCTTGTCATACATGGAAATATCACTTGCGATATTTCCGGAATCACGACAAAAGCCCCTTGTGAAGCGCCTGCGGCTAAAATGGCGTACATGCAAAGGAATCTCTGATGCCATTTTGCACACTTTTGTCGCTTGCGAAAAAGCGCTTTACGCGCGAAAATAAGGATAACGATAAGCACAAAAGAGGCGCGCATAAGTGCCCCTACATAGAACAACTTCATGACATGAAAATTTTATATAAATAATTCCAAAAAGCACTTGAACTGGAAATTAAAATGTGTTAAGGTAGAAACAGCTCGAGCAAACAGTTATTGGTATTAAAGAGCGTTTCAGGAAACATGAAACGAATTAGGAGGTGTCATGAAGCAAAAAATACAGAAGCACAAGCATGACGCGCCGGAGAAGCTCGACCTGTTCCGCGATACCTTTCGCGGCAAAATGCCTTTGACAGACGATTACGTCTTTCACGCGGTTTTCGGACGGGACACAGCGGAATCCAAGGGCGCGCTGATGGAGATTTTGAACATCATTCTCGCGCGCAAGCAGGATCCGATCCGCGCCATCGTCATCAAAAATCCAATCGAGACCCCGGAACGGGAAATGGAAAAAGGTACGGTCATGGACATCAAAGCGGAAACCGACGCAGGAGAGCTATTAAACATCGAAATGCAGGCAAACTCCTTCAGCTTTTATCAGAGCCGCGCGCTGTTCTATGGAGGCAGACTGGTGAATTCTTCGTTGCAGGGCGGCGAAAAATATGATAAGATGAGAAAAAGCATAGTCGTATCCATCATCGACGGCAATCTCTTTCCTGAGCTGGATTCTTGTCACAATATCTTTGCGGTGCGGGAAAAAAACAGCGGACTGCTGCTCAGCGACAGAGTGGAGTTTCATTTTTTGGAGCTGCAAAAGATCGACGTCACGAAGCCGGTGCGCAGTCTGACAGAAGTTGAAAGATTAGGCGCTTATCTAAAGTATGCCAGCGATGAGGAATACCAGGACTATGTGCGGCAAATCCTATCGGAGGAGGACATGGACATGACGGAAAACACTTATCGCAAGGTTTCGCAGGACGAACTGGAATATGAGCGCAGAGAAGCCAGGCTGAAATACCAGCTGCAGTACAACACCGAGATATCCGTGGCAAGAGAACAAGGACTTGCACAAGGCCTCAAAAAAGGCGAGGCAGCCGGTCTCAAAAAAGGCGAGGCGCAAAAGCAGCGTGAGATTGCCAAAGCAATGAAGGAATCCGGTGCCGAAACGGAATATATCGCAAAGGTGACCGGATTGACGCGGGAAGAAGTTGAAATGTTATAGGGGGACAAACATCGGATGCAGTCTGCTTTCGCAGCCCGATATGCATCCGATGTTTTTTTATGTATGTAAGAAACATCGCTGCGCGATATTTCCAAAATCACGACAAAAGCAGCTTGCGAAGCGGGGCGCATGCATGAGCGCCATGATTCCGTCTTGCACGCTTCATTCGGGTTTATCCGGTTCCTCGCCGTTCGGAGGCTCTTCCTCATCGAAGGAATCGTGTAAATCCTCCGCGGAGTCTTCTACCGGCTCGGATACGAACTGCGCGTATTCCTCGAAGTCCTCGCATTCGCTTTGGATGAAATCATACAGGACAGGCTCCTGGAACTGATAGCGCGACAGGGGCGTAACGGTCTCTCCAACCTCGGAGGTCAGCAGGTGGGCTTCCATCTCCCTGAGATTTTGACGTGTCGAAGCGGAAAGAATCAGTTCACCGTTGTCCGAAACGTAGACCACCCCAAAGACATCGTCCGACAAGCAAAAAACCTGCTTGTTGACATGGTTGTTATGCGGATAAAAAACCATGAACAGGCGGCCGTTCTCATGGTCCGTGAGCATTGTGTGCTTCAGCTTCGCGGTATAGGCGGCAATCGCCTCCGCGGACTGCGGCGGATAGTAAAACAGCGTGAGGAATTCCGGTCGGTCCGTAATCATGGCAGCTTCGGAAGCGGAGATCCGAAACGAGGAAATCCGCTCATATTTGATGACCTTGAGGTACTCTAAGGTGATCTGCGTAACAATCAGATAATATTTTGCGTCATATTCGATCAGCGATTCGCAGAGAAAGCGCCTGTGTGTATCGAAGGTTCCGAAGACAGTGTCGTTGCCGGTCGCGTGGTAAGCGGTGCTGCCGCCGCTGCCTTCCGGCGCCGGATCGATGACGTTTCGCAGCAGTGTGGCGGCCTTGTGCTCAGGGAAAAGATCTGTGCGGATATATTGCTTCGTCAAGAATTTCGCGGCGCCAAAATCACGCCCGAAGCAGCGCATGAGGAAGTAGTGAATCACCTGAAACTCGGAGGTAAAGACCGGACACTGCTTTTTCATCAGCGCGAGCGCTTCCTCGGAGTCGAGCAGGATACGCGGACCGAGCAGAAACTGGTATTCCTCGACGTCATCCGGCAGGGGAAGCTTTTGGCGCAGATTGAAATCGACATATTGCTGCACGACAGCTCTCGTTTCTCGTTCTGTCAGAGAAGCCTTCTTGCCGCCGAGACAACCGATCAGACTGTTTTCGACCGCCAGAAGCTCATCGACGGCCTCCAAAGCGCCATCGTCCGTACCGGAAGTCAGGACACTGCGATAAGTGTCAAAGCCGTACTCCTCCGCGTCCATATAGAAAAATTGAAAAAAGTGGTCTTTGCTCAGATTTTCCGGCAGCTGCCAATGCACGACAAGACCGACAACGCCCATCAAACGCGTGTCGGTGATGTAGGCAGAGACAAACTCCTTCCTGCTGGTGGCTGCGCTTTCGGCAAGACCGCCGCGCAGAATCTGAAAGGCAGACGCGTGCTCATCCATTCTGTAACCCTTGAACCTTTCTTAGCTGTATATATTCAGTATAACTGATTTGACAAAAAAAACAAGTGCAAACGCTGCGAAAGCCCCAAAGAGAAGCACGGTGTCTTGGGGGCCGGAGATTTTTTACGGGAGAAAAGAGCTGTTTCGACAAGGTTCGACACCTCAAAATCGTCAAACTGTTACAATTCTCGCAGAATGTGATTGACAAAGCGGGAAAGCGGGTATAGTATAGATGCTGAACGAAAAGTTCAAAAAAAATAAAAATCCTTATCAAGAGTGGCTGAGGGAATAGGCCCGAAGACGCCCGGCAACCTAGGTGCTTTTAGAGAAACAGAGCAGAAAAGGTGCTAAATCCTACAGAAGCAGCCGCGCGGCGCGAACAAGGCGTCACAGCGCGGAGAATCTTCTGAAAGATGAGGAAAGGTCTCACGTTTGACATCAGCCTCTCTTTCAAAGGGAGGCTTTTCTTGTATGTCTTGCTGGGGATACCTTCAGTTGGCAAGAGTACACACGCCTGGACGGGTTGAAATTTCAACGCATGCTTCGTTCTCGTCTCAGGCTTACGTCCAGTAAGCTTTC
>URWB01000166.1 GCA_900551415.1 uncultured Eubacteriales bacterium | reverse complement strand
AACAGTGATTCCGCGCATGCTGTAAATCTGCTTGATATCGTATGCAATTCATGCAGCATCTGCGGAATCATTTGCATTTTATTTATCTGTGCTTTACGTTGAAATAGGATATGTTCGCGTACAGGCTTATTCCTTACGCTCTGCGTTGTATTATGCACACTTTTGTTCATAAAGCATGGATGAGAATCATTTGTATTTATTTGTCTGTGCTTTACGTTGAAATAGGATATGTTCGCGTATAGGCTTATTCCTTATGCTCTGCGTTTGTCACAGCAGCTGGGGCTGATGCAGCAGGGACTTTAGGTGCTTTTGTCGTTATTTCGGAAATATCGCTATGCGATATTTCCTACATAATAAAATAGGAGTTAAGAATGAATCAATCAAAAACAAGGGAGTTATTACAGAATGCGTTTCACATAGACGCGAAGGTGCTGGATGTGGTCGCGGAGGCGGAGAAGCAGATTGCGGGACAATTCGCGGCGCTGGATGACATCATGGCGTACAATCAGTACAAGGTGCTTGCCGCGTTCCAAAAGAACCGGATTCGGGACATGCACTTTGGCTGGACGACCGGTTACGGCTACGATGACGCTGGCAGAGACGCAATCGAGCAGGTTTTTGCGGATGTGTTTCATGCGGAGGCTGCGCTGGTCCGGACGACCTTCGTCAACGGTACGCATGCGCTGGCGACCACGCTGCTTGGCGTTTTAAGGCCGGGAGATGAACTGATCTATGCCACCGGGGAGCCTTATGACACGCTGCAGACGGTCATCGGCATCACCAACTATGAGAAGGGGAACGGTTCTCTTAAGGACTACGGCATTACCTTTAAACAGGTAGATTTATTGCCGGACGGCTCGATCGATATCGAGGGAGTCAAGGCAGCGATTACGGATAAAACACGCATGGTTACCGCCCAGCGTGCAACCGGATATTCCTGGCGTAAGGCGATTTCCATCGATGAAATCGCTGCACTCATGAAAGCTGTGCAAGCAGTCAATCCAAGCATTGTCAAGATGGTGGACAACTCCTACGGCGAGTTTTTGGATACCAAAGAACCGACGGATGTCGGTGCGGATGTCATGGCTTCCTCGTTAATCAAAAATCCGGGCGGCGGACTGGCACTCAGCGGCGCTTATATTGCCGGAAGACAGGACCTGATCGACCAGATTCAGTACCGCATGACCTGTCCGGGCATCGGCGGCGAATGCGGTTTGACCTATGGACAGACTCGCACCATGCTGCAAGGCTTGTTTATCGCGCCGAAGGTCACCAACGGGGCAGTCAAGGGTGCGATTCTCTGCGGCAAGGTCTTTGAGCTGCTCGGTTTTGAAGTATCTCCGAAAGCGGAGGATTTACGTTCAGACATCGTGCAGGCAGTTAAATGCGGTGACGCGAAAAAGTTGATTTCTTTTTGTAAGGGCATTCAGGCGGCGGCACCGATCGACAGTTTTGTTTCTCCGGTTCCGGGCGACATGCCGGGCTATGAGGATCAGGTCATCATGGCAGCCGGCGCGTTCGTACAGGGCTCTACCATTGAGCTTTCGGCAGACGCGCCGATGCGCGAGCCGTATATTGCTTACTTCCAAGGCGGGCTGACCTACGAACACGCCAAATTTGGGGTAATCAAGGCAGCGGACACCTTGCTCAAGGACGGCTTACTGACCATAGAATAAAGAAATATAAGGATAAAAACAAACGGATCACAGGGGAATCGATCCAAAGATATACAGGGGACAAAACAATGGATGAGAATGAAAAAGGACGGAAGTTCAAGGAATTACAAGTAAAAAAACAGGAATTCGACCGCAAAGCTGAGCATGCCAGACAAGAACTGGACAGTAAGGCAGAGCACGCGAAGCAAAGTCTGAACGCCGGAGCGCAGAACTTAAAAAACGAAAAAGAACAGAACGCCCGCAAATTGATTCTTTCCACCGTAAAAATTGCCGTGCTGGTGCTGCTCGTGATTGGCGTACCGTTATATCTGTACTTTTTTAAGATGGACTGGCTCCGAGGCTTTAAGGACATTGAATCGATCGTTGCGTTTCTGAATCAGTACAAAAGTCAGTCTATTTTAATCTACATCGGGTTTCAGATCGTGCAGATCGTCATCAGCGTCATTCCGGGACAGGTGTTCCAAATGGCCGCTGGCTATCTGTTCGGATTTTGGCCGGCGCTTTTATACGCGATGACCGGAGCTGTCATCGGAACCGGCGTTTCGTTCCTGCTGGCAAAGCTTCTGGGACGGGACTTCCTGCATCTTTTCTTTGGGGAAGAAAAGATGAGTTACTATATCGAACGACTGAATTCGCGGCAAGCCTATACGATCGTCTTTTTTCTCTATCTGATCCCGGGACTGCCAAAGGACATGATCAGTTACGCGGCCGGAGCCTCCGAAATGCGCTTTAAGCCGTTCCTGCTGCTGTCGGCAGTGGGCAGACTGCCTGGTATGATCGGCTGCCTGCTGATGGGAACGATGGTGGAAAACGGAAATTACACCGGGGTCATCATCCTGGCGGTCCTTGCGGTGATCGCCTGCGGATTGTGTCTGTTTTATCGGAAAAAGATCAATGCCTGGCTCGACAAAATGCACAAGAAGATCGTAAGATAGAACATTTTCCACAGGTCTATGATTCATAGAATCATTCTCTAGGTCATAGCTAGGCTTTTCACTGACATTCTGCTATGCTGAAATCACAAAAGGAACAGGAGAGGAGATTTACTTTGATGAATGATAACAACCTTGCCGAAAAGATCGCAAAACTTCGAAAAGAAAAAGGACTGACCCAGTCGCAGCTTGCGGAAATGATCAATGTCAGCAACAAAACGATCTCTCGCTGGGAAACCGGGGAAGGTTATCCGGAGATCACGCTTGTCATGCCGCTGGCCAAAGCGCTCGGCGTGACGACAGATTATCTTTTATGCATCACGCAGGATCAAGAGCAAGAACAGACGCAGACGGCAAATACCGCAGCAGGCCGGGGCGTGCAGGAAACCCCACAGACAAACGCTCCACGCTGCTATACCGGGCAAACCGACGACAAACCGCCTAAACATGTGGATCGCCCGGCAGAAAGATTCTCTTTTCGTCCGGCGCAGCTGCTCCGCTGTTACCGTTCACTGACGATCTTTAATAAGATCGGTGCTTGGACGGCCGTGTTGACACTGCTGATACCTTTGCTCGGTCTGGCGCTGCTGCCGCACGCAAGTCTTTTGATGCAGCTTTATCCACTGGTGGTCATAGGTTTGCCGCAGGTCGGTCTGCTCAGTTTGATCCTCGGATTTATTTTAGGGCTCGTGGATCTTTATGACAAGCAGGTGAAGGCGGCAGTCATCCTCGCGGTCGCTAATCTCGCCGTCGGCATCGTTCTGCCGATCCTCCTTCTGTTGATCTCGAATCTGTTCATCAGCCTGCTGCGCAACATCATCCAGGACAGCGTGCGCATTCCGGCGTACATCATCATCATCGCGTCCTTCGTGACGATGATTGACATGCTGCTCAAGGCGTTCCTGCCGGATTTGTCGCAGGCGCTGGGCATGTTTATCCCGCTGATTGTTGTAAACTGCATAATCCTTGCCCGTGCGGAATCGTTTGCGTCGAAAAACGGACCGATCGCGTCCGTATTTGACGGCTTTGCGATGGGGCTCGGCTATACTGCGGCGATTACGGTCACCGCGGCGGTGCGCGAGCTTCTCGGAACGGGCAAAATTTTGGCAGCCGCCGACGGCAGTGGCGGAATTGCGATTCTCGGATCGTGGTA
>URWB01000165.1 GCA_900551415.1 uncultured Eubacteriales bacterium | reverse complement strand
GTTCATGGGTATTCTCGAAGATCAGCAGCTTTTCCGGCGGGTTGGCGCGTCGCTTATCTTTGTAATACCGTTTGCCGGAACGAAAGTTGACCGTATGTCCCAAATACTCCTGATGGGTCAAAATTCTGCTGATTGTCAAACTGTTCCAGTCGTGCGCATGGGCTTCTTTTGTATAGTCGCTGCGCATCCCGCAGGCGTGTTTCGTATAGTAGTAGCCGGGATTGTCCACTTTCTCCTTCGTCAGAATCCGTGCAATTTCAGACGGCCCGTGTCCCTCGCAAGCCATCTGATAGATTCTGCGGACAATCGCCGCCGCTTCCTCGTCAACCAGCCAGTGGTGCTTGACATCCGGGTCTTTTCGGTAGCCGTATAAGCAGTTGTTGTTGGTGGGTAAGCCGGATTTTCCGCGCAGTTGATAAGCCGCCGTAACTTTCTTGGACTGGTCTTTCAGGTACCATTCGTTCATGATGTTCAGGAACGGCACAAACTCGCCCGTTTCGGGATGATCGTTATCCACGCCGTTGGCGATGGCGATAAATCGGACATTGTGCTTACGGAACACCACTTCCGTATAAAATCCTGTTTCAAGATAGTTGCGCCCGATTCGGCTCATATCCTTCGCCAGAATCACGCCAACCTTTCCGGCTTCCACGTCGACAATCAGGCTTTTCCAGCCGGGGCGGTCGAAATTGCCGCCGCTCCATCCGTCGTCCGTATAGTGCTTGCAGTTGGTGAAGCCATGCTCGTCAGCATAATTTTGCAGATAGAGCTTCTGGTTCACGATGGAGTTGCTTTCCCCGTCGAGGTCATCGTCGCGGGACAGGCGCTCGTACAGCGCCGTAATCAGATTTTCCTTCAATAAAATTCCTCCTTCACACATTTTTTCGGTCTTGAAGGGTGTAAAAGAACATTTTTACGCACTGTCTGAATATACGGGGAAAAATGGGAAATCGTCTGAAAAGCGGCATTTTTTCAACTGCTTCGGTTTTGTCGGCTTTTCCGATGCAAAAATGCAACAGATTTGACTTGGCTATTCGAGTCTGATATGATACGATCAAAGAAAAAAACTCAGGAGGATGAATGGATGCAGGAAAAATGGCTTCCCGGAAATACAATGGACAGAATCCGCGACCTGTGCAGAAGCCGAAACATCACGCAGGTTGAGCTGGCGCAGGCTGTCGGTATGGACAAAAGCACATTGAGCCGCGTAATGGCTGAAAAAACAAGCAAACTGTCCAGTAAAAATCTTGTCGCCATCGCGAATTACTTTGAAGTTTCGACGGATTTTCTGCTGGGACTGACGGATATTCCTGCCCGCAAAGAGCATGACATTGAGCGTCTGGGGCTGTCTGTGGAAGCAGCTGCCAATCTCCATCAGGGCAAGCTGAACCATTCTGTGGTCTGTCAGCTTTTGGAAAATCCGAAATTCGCGGAGCTGACCCGCCAGATCGCGCTCTATCAGGAGGGCGTTCTGGCTTCCGGCGTTGCCGCGCAGAATCAAATGTACAACTCCATGAGCAGCCTTATGTTGGAACATGGTCAGGCTAACCCGGAGGATATGCCCGCCGTTCGTGGCGCTGTGCAGGAAGCGCAGGCGCTCAAACGCCCGGTCTATGCGGATGAGATCGAGAACATCACGCGAAACTTCCGCCAGCTTCTCGCTGAAATGAAGCAGGATGGACCGGAACGTGTCAAACAAACCGCGGCGCTGACCAAACAGAAGCTCAGCGAAATCACGAAAGTGCTTCCGCGCCAGAAAAAAGGTCTGCAACTCAGACCCGAAGGCATCATGGGGATGCTCTCGGCGGCGCTGAACCAAATCACTGTTCCAGAAGAATATCAGGCTGAATTGGGCGAAGCAACCGATCAGCTCAAACAGGCGATCTGGAATTACATGAACACCACCTACAATATCCAAATGGAGATGAACGCCCATCACGAACGAAACCCTTTGCCTGATGATTCAGAACGGAAATCATGAAGCATGTGCCCAGTTAATTGAGCGGAATACGATGTTTATTCGCTCAGCCGCGATTCAATTTGAAAAACGATACGGCAGCGCAGTTCTGAACTGTGACGATTACGAACAGGAGGGTCGAATCGCTCTGCTTCACGCCGCAGAGCGATTCGTGCCGGAAAAGGCGAAATTCCTGACGTATGCTGCCGTAGTCGTTTGCACCGCAATGCTCGACGCCCTTCGGCAAACGCATCCCGAAATCAATACGGTTTCGCTGGAAGAAAACCAGGCAGCAGTTGAAGCCATGCAATCCGATAATCCTGCTCTAAGTCGGGATATCTATCATAAAAGCCCCGAACAGCTCTATCTGGACAAGGAAAAGCTGCTTGCACTCTATGACGCAATGAATCGCTCGTCGCTTCGCGATGCCGCATGGGTTCGCCATCGGTTTGGTTTCGATAGCAAACCGTGCGCACTGGCAGCAGCGGCGAGGGACTACGGCTTGAGCATCAGCCGGGCAAGGCGCATCGAAGATGAAGCTCTGCGCCATATTCGTGAGAATCTGGCTGCACAGGGCAGGGAGAAAGCGGCTGCATGACCCCGACTTTGTGGTTTAAGCGTAAACCAGTTCGTTCAGCAGGATTTCTTCTGCTCGGTTCTGGATGCTGTTCATCCTGCGCACCCATTCCATCTGGTTGCGTGCTTTGAGTGCTTCGTCAACCCCTTCCTGCCGCATCATCTGCGGCAGGAGGGTTTCAAGGCGTTCCCGGCACTCGGCATCCACGCCGATAAGGTGTTCCGTCAGTTTTCCGGAAAGCAGCAGGGCATTGTACAGAATGGGCTTATGCTCTTTAAGATAAGTCTTGCGCATCCTGCCGTATTTGCCCAGCGCCACGGGCTTATCCGGGATGGTCAGGTCGGGAAGAAGATAGTCGCCGCAGCGATGATAGGTCAGTTTCATACAAATCTCCTTTCAAACACAAAAAAGCAGTTGTGGACTTGAAGATTTTTTCTTCTTCCATAACTGCTTTTTGTATTCGGTTTTCGCGGAACGACATGCAGTTTAAGGAAGATGGTTAAAACCTTCCTTTACATAATACATGCTGATAATACGCTGATCTCCACATTGATATACGCGAAAGAAGAGAATATTAATATCAACCAGATAAGTGTTTCTTAAAAAGCGAATAATGCGCTCTGTACCGCTATCCATTTGGGAAGCGACGATAACCATTTTAACATTTTGGTTAATATTAGATTCTTCGAGAGAAATCCCGAATTTATGCTGATATGCATCACCAAGCGTTTCTTTACCATCCGTAAATTTCAAATACTCCTGTGCGATATCTTCAATGGGCATATTGGAAACGCTGGCTGCGTAGTCGATGACTTGCGCTGTAACTTCTCGAGGTGTTAAATCTTTTTTTAATTCAACTACAACCATGTCGCCGTCGTGATCAACACAAAGGATATCAATGAATTTTCCGGCAGCAGTTTTAACCTGACGGTTAATTACGAGCCAATTTTTGTTTAAAACTGAAATGTCTTTACATATTAGGTTTTCTAATTCGTTTTCGGAAGAAAGGTCGGCATTTTCTAAAGGTTTTTGGTGATCCAAAGACCAAATCATTTGTTGAAATGACATGAGAAACCTCCCTAAGACTATGTGTTTTTTCTTTCTAAATAGTATAACGTAAGAAGATGTGAAGGACAAGAGTAAAAAATTAAAAGAGCTACCCGATTCAACCCTAGAATCAGATAGCTCTCTTTTATGAACAATGAAAACTGTTGCCAAATCGTTGCCACAGTCG
>URWB01000164.1 GCA_900551415.1 uncultured Eubacteriales bacterium | reverse complement strand
GCCGCCCCCGTGTCATTCAAGTCTCATTCTTCGTCCATATGTGTCGTGTTTATAGCCGCGGTGCGGAATTCGTCGGCAACATCCGCCCCGGTCACGGCTGTTATTGGGAAAGGCTTTAAATCGCAAAATCCTCCTCATGGCCGATGCGATCTGTCATGAGGAGGATTGCCATTATTTCATTGTCTTGGCGCATCCTGCGCGTTTACTTTCCATCAGGCGCATGTTCGGTGCTCTCTGTTTGCGGTTTCTTTGCGAAAACAAGCGCGCAAAGGTTCATTACGGCGAGAACAAGGCAGAAACCCGACCAAACTCTCAGATCCGAGAAGCTGCCCGCATTGGCAAATCCTATGACCGCCGCCAGTGCGAACAGGATTATCCCCGTAATGGAGCCGCCCTTTTTCTCGCTTTTCCGCGTGACTATCATTACTATTCCGCCAGCTATCATAAACAGCGCAACCAAAACTCCCGCGCTTCCGCTGATTTCTCCCGATTCCGCAAGCGAATTTGACTGCCCTGCCGCGCATGACTGGAACAAAACCATGATGGAAAAAACAAGGCACAAAATACCTGTGACAAGCTTTGCAACTTTCATTTTTATAACTCCTTCCAAGATATTATTCTGTATTCCGCAATTTCACGGCTCAAGTGTCACTTTCCCGTTGAACACATTCCCTGACGTCCAATTTTCCACATCGTAAATTTTCAGCGTCATTTCTATTTCATCCACATCGGTTATGGAGTTTTCCTCCAACGCGGACTTTGTCCATGAGATGGAGCTGAACTTGACCTTGCCCGCATTCACCGATGATGCCCAAAACGGATCCGTCATAAAACCATTCACGGACGCTTCGTCCACGGCAAACATCAGCGCACTGTCCGTTTTGTTCACAAGATACAATTGGACTGTGTACCCCCAGAAGTCGTCCGGTTCATAGCCCGTCACAATGACAGCGGCGCTGTCATTGTCAACCAGTATTTTGTCGCCGGGCTGCGCTTCGCGTTCAAATGCTGTCGCCTTGTCCTTCCCGTATGGGTATATATGTACCGTTTCCCTTGCCACATTGTCCGCGAGCCAGTCATTTGAATCGTATACGCGGAAAGTAAGCTCTATATCCGTGTAAGCGCCGACGTCGTTTGCCGTCAACGCCGTGTCAAAAAAGCTTATTTCCTTATTTGCTTTCTTTCCCGCCGAGACCTCCGCGGCAAAGGCCGGGTCTGTCTGTACTCCGTTTATGGCCGCGCTCTCCACTGCAAACATAAGCGTCTTATCCGCTGTGCGGTTTTCCAGATACACTTTCAGCGTATATCCGAACATGCCGTCCGGGTCAATATCCGTGACTCTTATAAGGCAATGCTCGTTGTCCGCGGCAGTTTCCCCGCTGAACGCCGGAAGCTCCTCTTTGGCCGTCTTCTGCTTTGTTTCTTCTACCGCGGCAGTCTCCGCCGCCGTCGGCACTGCCGGACTTTCGGCCGTCCTGCTCTCGTTCCCGCACCCCGCCAGCAGCAACGTCAGTGCCAGCAGCGCACAGGCCGTTCTCATTTTCATTTTGCTCCACCTGACTTTTCTGTTATTATGCACGTCCGGGAATATCCCGGAAAAGCATCTGAAAGACAGGCATGAGTATACAACATTTCTCTTTCTTCCGTTGCCCCTTCCACGGTGGCAATATCATTCCACGTTGCCGCATACCGCAAGCCGTGCAAGCCCGTGCAATGTCAGAAGCTCATCCACGGCATGTACATCGTGCACCCCCGTGTTCGCCGCTATTATAAGCACCGCATCCCGCGGCATTCTCGCATAAAGCTCCGCCATTCCGTACATTTTCAGGGCATGCTGCGTTTCCGCAAGGGAAAAGCCCGCGCCGAGGCACAGCCGCAGTATCACGTCGCGCTGTCTTGTGCGCTTCTCCCCGCTTATCAGCTTATAGCCGTAGCGTTCCGGGATATCCGCCGCAAGGAACACATCCTGCTGGCGCAGCCCCTTTGCCCTGAAAGTTTCCCGCATATAGCGCGTAAACAGCCGTTCTCCGTCTGCCGTGCCGTCCGCACCAAGATAGCTTTGGATGTCGTCTACGGACATGTTCTTCAGCACGTTATATAGCTCCCCCGTCGTCCTTTTGTCAGACATATTTACCCCCTCAGCAGGCTTTCTCCCAGCATCAGTATAAAAAGCCACAGCATTATCACCGCCACATCAATGCCAATGACCGCCATAATGCGAAGCGCCCGACTTTTTATTTTCCTAACCCGCGATCTGTCCAATATATCCATATAGTTCCCTGATATCAGTATCACCGAGAGCATCATCAAAATGAATACCAGCCGATTGAGCCACAGCGTCCCGTTCTCCACTGTCATCTGCGCCCCCAGTGCCATGGCCAGCATATAGCCGCAGCCCGCCAACAGGTGCACCACCGGGTTTTTCCCTCGAAAACCGGGCGGCGCGTATTTTTTGAGGCCGCCCAGCACCGGCGTGAATCCATGTATTCCCGCGGCATCCATCAACGCCCGCTCAAGCGCCGCAGTGGAGTCGTAGCGTTCATCCGGATCCATCTGCGTACATTTTTCAACCACTGGCCGTAATACTCCGCCGCACAGCCTGTCCTTTGGGAAACTTCCGCACAGCATATAATTCAGCAGCACCCCCAGCGAATATATATCCGTTTGGATGCTCGACACTCCGAAACCATACTGCTCCGGTGCTGCAAAGCCAACTGTTCCCATAAGCTGCGTGTCGTTTCCGCTGCGGTCATAGGCCTGCTTGGCCGCGTCCATATCCAGCAGCTTCACCGTACCGTCCGGCGTGATCATTATATTTGACGGTTTTATGTCCCGGTGCACGATAGGCGGCCGCGCTTCATGCAGCGTCCTTAGTATTCTGCACAGGCCTATCACAAGCTCTGCCGCCTGTTTCGCCGTATAGCGCTCTCCTTCGTTCAGTTCCTCCTGCAAGGTGCTGCCGCTTATGTATTCCTCTATCACCGTCAGCACACCCGCATCCTCGATGACCTCATATATCCGCGGTGTATCTTTCACCGGATGCGTCTTGAGATAAGCGTATACATTTATGTTGTATGCGTCCAGCTGTTTCTTTACAAATATTTTCCCTGTCTGTATATTTTGAACCAGTTCTACCCTGTGCGCCTTATTCAGCACTGCGACAGTGCGGTAAAACGAAAGCGCGCATTCTTCGTTCAACGTCATTCCATCCATCACCCCTTGCAATGGATTTTATCACACATATCACATCTGTGCCATATATATCCTGCAAGGACGCCCTCCTTTTTTGTGCCCTTGCGTCTCTTTATACAGCTTATTTGTATTCTAGCGCACATTTTGACTTGTGTCAATAGCGCAGCGTTTGTTTGGCAAGGTTTATATAATGTAAAAACCCCTTAGAATAAATGCTGAGGTGGTCAGTGTGAAAGCGGAATATAAGCCCCTATATGAGAAGTTCGGGCTTAACGTCGTCTATTACAGAAAGCGCAAGAAGCTCACCCAATTGCAGCTTGCCGAGCTTGTGGATATCGACCGCAGTCATATCAGCGCCATAGAGCTTGGCAATGTCGGCGTTTCCTTTGATGTTGTTTTCAGGCTGTGTGAGGTGCTTGACGTCAAGCCGCGCGACCTGTTTGATTTCAGAGACTGAAAAATGCAGGGATGGTTTCACTGCATTTTTCTTCCCGTATCTTTTGGCGCACGCGCATATCCTTGTGCGCTAAATGTGCGCCAAATTATGGAGCACTTTTCCCCTCCGCGCACTTGCAA
>URWB01000163.1 GCA_900551415.1 uncultured Eubacteriales bacterium | reverse complement strand
TGCCGTAGGAGGGGATGTCGAAGTAGCACACGCCCGTCGTCGCGGTCTGCTGCAGGCTTTGCAGCAGATCGCGGTACTGTTGGTTTTGGGTTTCCAAAACCGTTATCGCGTCGGTCAGCGCTTTGCTCGGATAGGTTTCGTTCACGTTTTTGAGTTTAGCCAGTGTATTCTCATTTTGCTCGATGATCGTCTGTACCGCGTAAATCAAACGGTTGACGCGTGCTTCGGCGCTCGTGATTTGTGCTTGAAGCTGCGTGATCTGTTCATCGGCGGTAATTCCCGCCTGCGTCAGCTGCGCGTCCGTGCGTGTCAAAACGCCGTCGATGCGGATGGAAAACGCGCGGATCGCCTGTCTGACCTCTGTCAGCGTATCGATGCTCTGCATTAGGGTGCTCGCGCTGCTGGCTGCCGCGCGTTTCGATTTTTGAAGCGCGCGTTCGGTATCCGCGAGGATATCCTGTCCGGTTTCCGTCAGGCGCGCGACACGCTGCAGGGTTTTCTCCTGTTCCTGCATGCGCTGCGCGGCCTCGCGGACGTTCGCCGCGGCCTTGCGGTTGGTCTTGCTGAAATTTTGCGACACCTCAAACACCGTTTCATCCAGCAGCCTGGAAACAGCCTCGGAAGCAACCGCGACAAAGGTCTGATTGACCTGCTGCTGCACTGTTGTCGCGCCGGTATCGGTCACCTTCGGCGCGATGGCGTTTTTTTTCTCATTCAGATAATATTCGATCTCCGGTGACTCAAGATTTCCGGACAAAACGCTGACGAGATCCTCGCTGAAATTTTCGGGGATCACGATAGCCGCGTAATAATCACCTGCCTGCACTCCCGAGATGGCGCTCTGCCGATCCATAAAAGTCCAGCCCAGCGCGTCGTTTTGTCTGAGGTTCTCGATGATTTGATCACCGACCCGCAGCGTTCCGGTCATCTCGTTCTCCGCGCCGAGGTCGCAGTTCGCGACCGCAATCTTAATTCCCTGTGTATTGCTGTACGGATCCATGTTGGCCGCGATGTTAAACCACGCGTACAGAGACGGAATCAGGCACACGCCAAGTACGACGAGTACCGCGACCCAATTGGAGCAAAGCCGTTTGATGTCCCTAAAAAAAATGCTGAAAACTGTTTTCATACTTCATCTCGCTTCCTGTCTATCTCTATGTCAACAGAAGATTTGTTCTTCGAAAGAAAAAGAGCAAACTGCTCTATGCTAAATTTACCACTTCTCACAAAAAAGTCAACGGACAGATTCCCGAAAGTAGGCAAAAAGGACAAAAGCGCGCATAGCGAAATCAGAGCTTTCTATGCGCACATGAGCGCCGCTTCATAAGGTGCTTTTGCCTGGATTCCGGAAATATCGCAAGCGATATTTCCTTCATAAAAAAATCACAGTTTTTTGATTTTTTTAAGCCCTTCACAAAATCTTTGCGGTTTTATACTTTTCAATACGCGAAATTTCATGTATAATAACAGTAACAGAAGTACGCGTAACAAAATCGAAGATTTCTATGCGCGCCGCGCCGCAAGGCGCGTTTATCGATATTTTGGAAACATCGCAAGTGATAGCTCCTGCATAAGAACAAGCAGCGCAAGCTTTGCTTCCATCGGTTGCCGCATCCGTTTCCACTCCCGCGGCAGAAAGGCTAGTGAATAAATATGAAACTGATTACAGCGATTATCAATAAAAAGGACGCGGTCTGCGTCTGCGATTCTTTGACCGAAGCAGGTTTCTTCTTTACGAAGCTCGCGACCTCCGGCGGATTCCTCAAAGAGGGCAACACAACTCTGCTGATCGGGGTAGACGATGAAAAGGTACATGACGCGCTGGAGGTTATTCGTCTCCACTGTATGAAACGCACAGAATCCGCGCCGATTATGATGAGCGCCGCTGAAGCCAGTGTTGCTGCCTTCAGCTATACCGCGCCGCAGGTCGTTGTCGGCGGCGCGACCGTCTTTGTGACAAATGTAGAACAGTTCGAAAAATACTAACCATCGCAAGTCGCATCCTTTATGGATGCTGTCCCTGCATATTGGTAAACGCGAAGCGTCCGCGGAATGAATTTCCCCTTCCCGCGGACGCTTCGCATTTTCTTATTATGAAGGAAATATCGCGCGTTAATCTGCCTTAAATTTCTGCCGCGGCATGGCTGTCCAGCACATTTTTCAGCGCCGCCATGGAACTGGATGGACAGCGCGCGATGCGGATATTCTTTTTCTTTGCCTGCTCGTTCGCATGATGCAGCATCTTGTGCGACATCGTGCTCGTAAACAGAATCAGCAGATCCGGATTTCCAAAATTCTGCAATCCTTTTTCTGTCTTCGCGAAGACCTTCGCGCTGCAATCGTAGGTCTTGCACAAATCCTCGTACCGCCTGACCATACGTTCATTCCCGCCGATAATCACTACACTCATAATCTCTACTCCTTTGTCTCTTTTTTTATGCTTGCATTCGTACTTTCTGATACGCCCTCTTTACTTTTTTTACTCTGATTCTTTGTTATCTTTCGATTTTAAGTTAGCATATGCTAACCGTTGTTCAAAAGAGAAATGCCTTTCGGCATTCACTTTTGTCCGCAGCCTCCGCATGGGAGCCGCAGGCGTTCCGCCTGCCGCTCCTAAGCGGTGCTGCTTCTGTTTATGTTTTGATTTATTTCGGTTTGTGGCAGGACTCCGCCATCGCGCAATGCGCGCAGTTACAGCCACAAGAGGATTTTCCTTTTTTCTTGTCTCTGACAAGTTTGCGGATAATGGCCGCTACAACCAGCACCAAAATCAGCGAGACAACGATGGTGCTCAAATTCTCTGTGATCCAATCTAACATCTTGACCGACTCCTTTCCCTGCATTTTGAACTTTCTGCTATTATCATACACCGATCTGACGGTTTTGAAACAGCCTCTACATACTTACTTTTACCTTTGTTTGCAGCTTCGTCGCTTCCTTGTACGGGCGAACCAGCATGTAAAGGATCAGTGCCAGCGCCGCGATCGCGAAGATCAAACCGATGATGTTCACGTGACCGGTAAACGCGCTGCCGAACTGGTTGATCATCAGCGCGATGACATAGGCGAAGCCGCACTGATAACCGATTGCGAACCAGGTCCACTTGGCGTTGTTCATTTCACGCTTGATGGCACCGATGGCCGCGAAGCAAGGCGCGCACAGCAGGTTGAATACCAGGAACGCGTAGCCGCTGATCGGCGTGAATACGGATGCCAGAGTTGTGTAAACGTCTCCGGACGCGCCGTAGAGGATGCCCATCGTGCCGACGATGTTTTCCTTCGCGACAAGGCCGGTGATCGAGGCGACCGTCGCTTCCCAGGTGCCGAAGCCGAGCGGCGCGAAGATCCAGCAGATTGCGCTGCCGATGGCTGCTAAGATGGACTGATCCAGTTCATCTTCTGCCAGCATTCTGAAGCCTTCGTCTGTGAAGCCGAAGTAGGAGGTGAACCATACCAGGATGGTGGACAGTAAGATGATGGTACCTGCTTTTTTGATGAAGGACCAGCCGCGTTCCCACATGGAGCGCAGGACGTTGCCCAGTGTCGGCATGTGGTAAGCCGGAAGCTCCATAACAAACGGAGCCGGATCGCCCGCGAACATTTTTGTCTTTTTGAGCATGATACCGGAAATGATGATTGCCGCCATGCCGACAAAGTACGCGCTGGTCGCGACCCATGCGGAGCCGCCGAAAATCGCGCCCGCGATCATCGCGATGAACGGAACCTTCGCGCCGCAAGGAATGAAGGTGGTCGTCATGATCGTCATACGACGGTCACGTTCATTTTCGATGGTACGGGAAGCCATGATGCCCGGGATACCGCAGCCGGTACCGATCAGCATCGGAATGAAGGACTTGCCGGACAGACCGAACTTACGGAAGATACGGTCGAGTACAAACGCGATA
>URWB01000162.1 GCA_900551415.1 uncultured Eubacteriales bacterium | reverse complement strand
GGCAAAACAAAAAGCGGCCTGCGCGGCGGAGATATCCTCCATCGCGCAGGTCGCTTTTTATTGGTGCTTTAGCGGCAATAAAACCCCTGGTTCTACCAGGGGTAGGTAAAAAAACTTTAGTATATGTAATAAAAACCTCCGTGTTATAATGATGTTGGTTTGGCGACCGCATCACTAAAAAATAACAGGAGGTTTTTGACAATGAAGAATGAAATAAACCATACAGCACATTCAAGCTACCGCTGCGAATATCATATTGTTTTTGCACCAAAATTTAGAAGAAAAGCCATCTATGGAAACTTAAAAAAAGATATTGGCATAATTCTTAGAAAGCTGTGTAAAGAAATGAAAGTCGAGATAATCGAAGCTGAGGCATGTCCAGATCATATACACATGTTGGTTAGTATTCCACCATATATGAGTGTAGCACAATTCGTTGGCACCCTCAAGAGTAAAAGTGCATTGATGATTTTTGACAGACATGCGAATTTAAAATATAGGTATGGAAACCGACATTTTTGGTGCAGAGGGTATTTTGTAGATACTGTTGGAAAAAATGAAAAGAAAATAAGAGAATATATACAAAATCAGCTTGAAGAAGATTATGTAAAAGATCAGATAAGTATGAAAGAATACATGGATCCGTTCACAGGAGAGAAAAATAAATAAAAAAAGCCACTTAAAGTGGCCGCTGGGAAAGTGATGCGATGACAAATTTCAAAACCCCTTTGAGGGGTCAGCAAGAACTGACCCTTCTAGGGTCTGAGAAAACCACTAGTTCACTAGTGGTTTTTATTTGCGTTTTTGCTTTTGCCGCAGGCGCCGCGCGGACAGTAAGCAAACTTTGGTTTCTCTATTTATGGAAGATCTTTGTCTTTTTTAGGGAACTATAGAGCAGCAGCCCGAGGATTCCGCAGGAGATGATTTCTCCCGCGCCGACCGTCATCGCCAGATACCAGTAAGCGTCGCTTACGCCGTAGACCCGCTGCAGCACCAGCGGCACGATGATGGCGTTCGCAAGAATCGGCGGCAAAACCGCCAGGACCGGACTTTTTTTGCGCAAAAGGCGTGTGCCGACCGCCCCGATGAGTGTTGCCAGAGAGCCGAATACGACGTCCCAGATGGCACATCCGGTCAAAAGATTTGCCAGTACGCAGCCGACAGCCAGTCCCGGCACCGCAGCGGCGGTAAAGACGGGAAGGATGGTCAGTGCTTCGGACAGTCTGACCTGGATCACGCCGCTCGCAAGTCCTGCAAGGTTCGCGATAAAGGTTAAAACGACATACAGGGCGGCGATCATCGCGCCCTGCGTTAAATCAAGCAATAAGATAGAGTTGTTTTTTTTCATGACAGTAAGGTTCCTTTATATGAAGTTTATATAAAAGGGTGCCACTACTGATGACAGGACTCCCTGCACAAACCGCGAAACATCTGCCGGCAGCGCGCGCATCGCGCAAAAAGCCGTAAAATATGCGGCGGCGTCCGGAGTCAAGAATCAGCCGGTGAAGCCGGATTTTTTGCTTTCTAAGAATCTTCTGCGATATTTGAGTACCGCGTAATCGCTGATGCGATTGACATAAATCGGATCGAAGATACCTCCCGCGATGCCGATTACAAATTGTCCCTGCAGGAATTTGGTATAGATCATTTCCTGCGACAGGCAGGCGGAGGTTGCCCTCATCTGCTCTGCTTTGCTGACCTCCCAGCTGCCCTCCGGCATGCGATCGCCGGCGAGCGTGATCTGGTGAATGTCCTCGTTGAGAGCTTCGTTTTTTTCGCGAAAAGCTTCCTCGTCGCACATCGCCGCCTCGATGACCTTGAGAATAAAAATCTTTTCTTCATCGGTATCGTAGCTGTAGCCGTAGCTGAGCGCGATTTCGTAAACGCTTTTGAGCACCATCGCGATGAACAGCGGAATATCCGGGATTCCGGCGCCGACGAATCCCAGTCCGATGCCCTCGATGCTCGCGATTGCCAGGTTGAGGCTCTTCGCGGATTTTGCCTGTTTGGTGAAATTTCGAATGGTTTTGCGGTCCTCGCGAACCTGAGCCGCGTAGGTATTGACCTTGAAGTCCGTTTCCCGTTTGCCCTTGTTGTAAGTTTTTTCGATCACACCGGTGCCCTTCTCGAAGATGATTTCAAACGCCTTCAAAAAAGCCGCGTTCAGTGTGCCGCTGAGCTTATCGGGGACGAAACGGTCCAGTTTTTGAACCAGAACGGAGGTCGGTCCTTCTCTTCGCTTGGCCGCGAATTTCGCTTCGCGTTTCGCGAGGTCGGCCCATTCGATTTCCCAAGGTGATTTCTTATGAAAAAATGCCAAAATCTTCACCCCCTCTTTTTCGTATTTATTCTAACACGCGCATCGGAATTTCGCAAGGCAACTCTAGGACGTTTTTGTGAATCTGTCCAAAAACCTTGTCTTTTCGCGGAGCTTGCTGTATAATGAAACGGAATGTTTTAGCAAAATCTGAATATCCCGCAGAGGGATATCATAGATCATACAGACACCAAAGGAGGTCTTGCATGTATAGAACAGACGGAAATCGCGTAAGGGGAAACGATGCTATGTACGAGCTGGTGCCGCACATCATGCCGAAACGCTATGACGCGTCGAACAGCATCAAAGTGGAGATCGACCTCGACCCGATTCAGGAATACATCCGCCGGTGCCGCAAAAAGGGCATCAGTATGAGCCACATGAGCGTCATCATTGCCGGCTATCTGCGCGCCGCTTCACAGAATCCGTATCTAAATCGCTTCTGCATGAACAAAAAGATCTACGCCCGCAATCATTTCTGCGTTTCGTTTGTAACGCTGACGCCGGGTAAGGAGAGCGATACGGTCACCAAGCTGTATTTTAATATGGATGATACGATCTTTGAAGTCAACCGCAAGGTGCAGGAGGCCATCGAAAAAATCCAGAAGCCGGATGCGGAGAATTCTTTGGATAAGCTAATGGCGACACTGCTGCGGGTGCCGTTTCTGGTCACAGTGGCAGTCGATATCCTAAAGCTTCTGGATCACTTTTTCACCCTGCCGTTTTCGGTGGTGGACGCAAGCCCGTTTCATACGTCGCTGTTTGTGACCAATCTGGCATCGATCCGCACAAACGCCATTTATCACCACCTGTATGAATTCGGCACGACGAGCGTGTTCGTTTCGATGGGACAGCCGATAAAGCGCGCGGTGCCGAACGGCGAAACCCTTGCCGAGAAAAAAATCATGGAGCTTGGGATCGTGACGGACGAACGGATTGCCAACGGGCACTATTATGGCCGCTGCTTTCGCGAGGTCAATCGCCTGTTTAAGAATCCGGAGCTGCTCGAACAGCCGCCGGAGCAGGTGGTGATGGATCCGCACGTCAAACCAAATCGCAAGTGGATCGTAAAATAACGAAATCATCCGGCAGACTGCGATCTGGCTGCGGCACGCATCGCATCGCTGTGTAACATCAGATTGTCATATAAAAAGAAAAGGAGCAAAAAATGACAAAAAAAGGAACAGATATTGTTGCGTATATCACGATCGTCGGCTGGGTGCTGGCTTTTGCCTGCGGGACCAGAACAGAATCCGGCTTTCATCTGAACCAGGCGTTGGTTCTGTTTTTGGCCAATGTGGTATGGGGAATCGTGGCTAAGATTCTGGCCTTTATCCCAATCTTAGGATGGATCGCGTTGGGAGTCGGCTATCTGGTGTTGTTTGTCTTTTGGGTGATGGGCCTTGTCAGCGCGATTCAAGGCGAGGAAAAACCGCTGCCGCTGATTGGTGAAATTCACATCCTCAATTTTTAGGTTAAAAATCTCACAACAAAATCAAAGGACCCGCATGGGGCTGCTCCGCGATGCGTCTGGCATGCGTCAGAAAGGAAGCCCCTGCGGGTCTTACTGTTTTTTGATTATATAGGAAATATCGCATAGCGATATTTCCGGAATCACGACAAAAGCACCTTGCGAAG
>URWB01000161.1 GCA_900551415.1 uncultured Eubacteriales bacterium | reverse complement strand
AAAGCCCAGATAAATCAAGGGCTTTCGGATAGGTAAATAGTAAAATGAAATTAGGTATCGTCGGTCTGCCGAATGTCGGCAAGAGTACCTTGTTCAACGCGATCACCAAGGCGGGTGCGGAGGCAGCCAATTATCCGTTCTGCACGATCGAGCCGAACGTCGGCATCGTCACCGTACCGGACGCACGCATCACCAAGCTGCATGAAATTTATAATTCCAAAAAGACAATCTATGCCACGATCGAATTTTGCGACATCGCGGGTCTGGTCAAAGGCGCGTCGCAGGGCGAGGGACTCGGCAACAAATTCCTCGGACACATCCGAGAGGTTGAGGCCATCGTGCACGTTGTCCGCTGTTTTGAAAACGACAATATTGTACACGTGAACGGACACATTGATCCGGCGGGCGATATCGACACCATCAACACCGAGCTTTTGCTCAGCGATATGGAAATTATGGAACGCCGCATCCAAAAGACCGAAAAGAACGCCAAGTTCGACAAATCCGCCAGAGAAGAACTTGACCTTCTGAAACGTGTCTACGCGCATCTTTCCGAGGGTAAAAACGCCCGCTCTATGGAGTTGGAGGACGAGGAAGCCGAATATGTCAAGACGATCGGGCTCTTATCCTATAAACCGATCATTTATGTCGCGAACGTTTCGGATGACGGGGTTGCCGATGCGGAGGCTGGCAAGAATCCTTATGTCGAGACCGTACGCGAAATTGCTGCTGCGGAGGGTGCGGAGGTTGTTGTCATCTGCGCGGAAATCGAAGCGGAGATGGCGGAACTGGAAGAGGACGAACGCGCGATGTTCCTTGCGGAGCTCGGCATCGAGGAATCCGGTCTGGACAAGCTGGTCAAAGCCTCCTACGCCCTGCTCAATCTGATTTCTTTCCTGACTGCCGGAGAAGACGAATGCCGCGCGTGGACAATACGCCGCGGCACCAAAGCGCCGCAGGCAGCGGGCAAGATTCACACAGACTTTGAGAAAGGCTTTATCCGCGCGGAGACCATCGCTTACGATAAACTCATGGAAGTCGGCGGTTCTCTCGCCGCAGCCAAAGAAAAAGGCTTCCTGCGCTCCGAGGGCAAGGAATACGTCATGAAAGACGGCGATGTGGTCAACTTCCTCTTCAATGTATAGGAAACGCATAGGACCCCCTGCAAAAAAAATATTGAGAAAACAAAACCCTTGATGAACGGCAAATGCTCGAGAATCAAGGGTTCTTGTTATCATGTAGGAAATATCGACAAAAGCACCTTACGAAGCGCCTGCCCTGCATGGCAGGCATGTGCGCAAAGGAATCGCAGGTTTCGTTATGCGCACTTCCGCCTCCGGACCATCACTGCCGGAAGTATGCGCCCTGTGATTGTGATTGATGCTATCATAAAAGCAGAAAAATGTGAGAAAAACATATAAAAAAGTCCGAAAAATGTGTAAAAACTGAATCGAAATCATCGGAAAAATGTGTTGACCATTTATTTTGCATTGTTTTTTTAATATCGCTCTCGGCGGCGTTTCTCAGCAGTGCCCTGCCAAATGATGTAGCCGACAGTGACGAAGGCCCAGATGAAGACAGCGATCCATGAAAAGTAATTGACATGGATCCAAAAAAAGTAATACGGTGAAAGCGCGAGAAACAAGCTGATGACCCAGCCGATCCACAGGAAGGTGTGTTTTTTGCACACCAGACAGATGATGCCGCACAGCAGCAGCGGCAAAAGCAGAATGAGAATTTCATCCGCTTGAAAGCGCAGGACCAGCAGCAGGGTCATTTGAAAAGCGGAGAGCAGCAGAAGTCCGATGCCGAGGGTTCTTTGCAGCGATTTCGTACGCTTTGCCGCGTGAAGCGATGTTTCGCTTTCCGGCGATGCTTGTGATTCCTGCGACCCCGGTGACTCCTGTGATTCCGGCTGGGCTGCAGGCTGCGGCTGCTTCCCGCGCGCCAGCTCATCCAAAGACACACCGAACAGATCACACATGATGGTGAGTTTGCTGAGTTCCGGCTGCGCCGTATCGTTTTCCCATTTGGAAACGGACTGTCTGGAAACGTCAAGCAGCTCCGCCAACGCGTCCTGTGACATGCCCTTTGCTTTGCGGTATTGATAAATTCGTTCGCCTAGACTCATTTTTTGTCCTGACCTTTCTTGCTCATATTGCAGATAGTTACCGAAGTTGCTTTCATTATACAGGAAACCGCAGGGAAAGCACAAGCAAACCTAGTTGTCAATTGCGCAACCTCAGGGTGCGATTCTTACGGCAGGCAGGCACGCACATAATCGGACTAAGGTTTCGACGTTTTGCGGCAGCTCGGGGAATCGGAGATGCCGCGGCTGCCGATCGGCGTGCGGCAAGGAGCGCATCCGCAAACTTGTCTCAAAATATAAACAGAAGCGGAATGCCGGAAACGATCACCATGCGGTAAGGGGCGCATCCGCGGACCGGAAGGCAGCTTCCGCTTGACCGTATTTTTCTTCGTATTCTTCGCGCAGCATGGACATCAGGTGGACATCATAAAGGACGCCGTTTTTACGGCAATTTCGACGCAGCACGCCCTCGTACTGAAATCCGAGACTTTGGTAGAGATAGGCGGCGGGGTTTCCGGTGTAGTGATCGAGATACAGCCGTTCCAGCGCCAAATCGCGGAAGCAGTGCTCCATCATCGCGCGCATGGCTTCTCGTCCCAAGCCTTGCCCGCGCAGGGCAGAATCGGCGATATAAATCCGCCAAAGCTCACCCTTCCAGCCGCGCTCGATGTCGGCCAGTACGATGCGGCCGATTTTTTGCAATGAAGCTCGCGTGTCCTGCGCGTCCGAAGCTTGCGGCACATTCGCGGCATCTTGTGCGGATCGCGTGGCTGGCAAGCCTTGCAAGTCCGGCGTCTTCAGCAAAATCGTAAACTGCTCGGCGTTTGGATTTTCTTGGTCTTTGAGAAACTTGCGCGCGGTTTCCTCCATGGTCTGACCGTCGCGGATGCTGAAAAATTCAGTCACCGCGGGCTGCTGTTCCCATTGAAAAAAGGTTTCGACATCGTCCCAGACGGAGGGACGGATGCGCAGACGCGGGGTTTCAAAAATCTTGAGATTCATGGCAGATACCTCCCTGTTCTTTTCTTGAAGAAAACGTAGAGCGCGATGCCTGCGGCGATCAGACCGAGGCTGAGCAGCTGGGCTTGTCTGAGCGGACCGACCATCAGACTGTCGGTGCGCAGTCCCTCGACAAAGAAGCGCTCAACGGAGTAGAGCATCATGTATAGAGAAATCATCTGCCCGTCAAAGCTGCGCTTGTGGTCGTCGAACCAGAGCAGGAACCAGAACAGGCAGAAGCACCAGATCGATTCGTACAGGAAGGTCGGGTGGTAGCCGATGCCGTCGATGATCTGTGCCCATGGCAGGTCGGTCTGACCGCCGTGCGCTTCTTCATTGAAAAAATTCCCCCAGCGGCCGATGGCCTGCGCAAGCGGAATCGATACCGCGACCAGATCAGCAGTGCGCACGAAGCCCTGCTTGTAATGCTTGCAGACAAAATAGCCGACCAAGAAGCAGAGAATCAGGCCGCCATGGACAGCCAGACCGCCGCTGCGGATATCTAAAATTTTTTTCCAGTCTCCCGCGTAGTCACTCCAGCTGAAGATGACGTAATAGGCGCGGGCGCCGACGATGGCGGCCGGGATCATCCAAATGACAAGATCTAAAATAAAATCCGGCTTGATTTGGTGCTTGGGCGCGCGCAGGTAGCTGATGATCGTTGCCAGCAGGAAGCCGCCGCCGATCAGAAGTCCGTACCACATGACGTCTAGCCCAAAGATTCGGAATGCTACAGAACCGGGTGAATGCATAGTTAGCCTCCTTTTATTTTTTGTTTTTTGTTTCGCGTTTCTTATTATATAATATAGGAAATATCGCTATGTGATATTTCCGGAATCACGACAAAAGAACCTTGCGAAGCGGCGCTCATGGGTGAGC
>URWB01000160.1 GCA_900551415.1 uncultured Eubacteriales bacterium | reverse complement strand
GGTGGTAGTATGGAATTAAAGAACTCCAAAACCAAAGAAGAAGTTGGAATGAGAGCTATGAAGCAAAAGGAAGAACGGTGCAAGTAGATATCCCCATTATAGTTCCTGAAGTGGAAGAATTTCCTGTTTTTTCGGTTGAGCCATACTATGCGGTATACGAGCAGCGTTTAACCAGAGATGGAACTATGCTGGAGAAAATCGGAGAAGACGGACGTTGTTCAGTATATGCAGAATCAAATTTACTTTCAGAAGAAGGCATAATAGGAAAAGCAAGGGTATTAGACCTCGATGATTTTGAACAGGTAGTCTTTGATGCGAACTATTCTTCGCCAATAGATGAGCATAATCTGAATACAAAGTACACGAGTGAATTTTTTTATCCATATGAGATTGAGCAGGTGTATACCTACGCAGAGGACAATCCTGCATCGCTGGAAGACGCTGTAACGAATCTTGAGAAGATTATCGGTTATTTCTACCCCGAAGAACCGGCTGTTATGGTGGATCGTGTGGAACTGCGTTCTCGGCTGCATAAGGTTAAAGGGATAGATGATTATAATCTTGGAGATTATGTGGAAGATTATCCGTCAGGAACATATAATCTGAGTATTAGAGAAATGATGGACGGAATTCCAATTTATGTAGATGTTGGAGATAGACTTTCCTTGGATTTGGCTTCTGATAAAGGCAAAAAGGGTGTAAACGATTTTTGGCGAAAAAATGTAAAGCTATGGCGTGTGAGAGATAATTATTTTGAGTTTATGAATAGAAGTCGATTTGAGCTGGATGCAGTATGGCTGAAAAGAGTAAATAAAATTGAAGAAGATGTACCATTACAAAATGTTGATGTAATTATAAATAACTTGGAAAAGGAAATTGAAAAGGGAAAGATTAGGAAAATATATGCTTTGAAATTGGGATATTGCGTCTATTTCAGTGATGAAGGGGAAAATATATATACGATTTATCCGGTTTGGATGTGTGAGTGTGATTATACAGAGTCTGCAAAGGAAGAATTGAAAAAATCTGAGCAGATTCAGGATAATCGGGAGCAGTATTATTATAAGCAGCTTGTGATCAATGCTCAAACTGGACAGATCGAACCTTATTTAATAGAAAAACAAGAACTGGCTTACTGCCCGCGGGTTATCACATGGGAGGATACACAATGAGAAAAATAACATTTTTGTTCTGTGTTTTGATGATTGTGCCGACGCTGGTATTGGCAAGCGGCGACATGGTGTCCGTTTCCGTACTGCGTCTCTGATGAAACAACGTCAGCCATCTTCCATAGATGGTTGATTTCTTTTATGTAGCATGAAAAAGGATGATACAATGGATGCAGCGAAATAGTATATTTATGGAACAGACTTTTAATTGTTTGGCAAAACATGCCAAATACAAGCATAGAACACCACTTTCGAAAAATAATCGAAAGAAACTAAAAATAAGTGTCAATATCCGCGAAAATTTGCGTCTTGGTAAGTGAAAGGAAGGTGAGAGAGCGTGATGGGCAATACCTTGGTACCGGGTAAAGCCTCTGAAGCGGAACTCTCCCGAATGATGGAAACATATGGCGCGATGCTGACCGGCACATGCACAGTGCTGCTGGGCGACAGGCATCTGGCGCAGGACATCGTTCAGGAAACATTTATCAGAGCGTATAAAAAGATGGACAGCTTCCGCGGGGAACGGCCGGAAAGTGAAAAAGCTTGGCTGACTCGCATCGCCGTCAATCTTTGCAGGGACGAAAGAAGAAAAAAGTGGTTCCGCTTCGAAGACCGAACGATCCCAGTTGAAATGATGACGCTTTCGGCGCCGGAAGCGTCAGATGAGGCACAGCAGCTGTATGCGGCGGTACAAACACTGCCCCAGAAATACCGCGAGGTGATCCTGCTGCGCTTCTATCAGGATTTGACAGCACCGGAGATCGCAGAGATTCTGCATCAGGCGACCGGAACGATCTATCACAAATTAACCAGAGCCCAAGAGATGCTCAAAAAGAGACTGGAAAGGTGTGATTTTGGTGGATGAAAAAAAGTTGGGGAACGCGCTGAAAGCATGCCTTTCTGACAGCGAGTTTCCGCTCGAACGCCGTCAGGCGGTGCTTCGGGCAATTAGAAAGGAAGAAAAAGTCGTGAAGAAAAAGATTTCTGCCGCATTGGTATTTGCTATCGTATTGACTCTTGTTGTCGGCGGCGCGGCGCTGGCTGCGAACCTCGGCGTGTTCGGACAGTCTGTGAACGACCAGCAGAACGAGCAGAGCGTCGGACGGCTGGAAAAGCTGGAAAATGCTTCTGCAA
The DNA here is from genome assembly GCA_900551415.1 of uncultured Eubacteriales bacterium. GTDB lineage: Bacteria > Bacillota > Clostridia > Peptostreptococcales > Anaerovoracaceae > CAG-238. Next base: position 1,680 of record URWB01000160.1, on the reverse strand, counting down.
CATACAACGATACGCAGGCGGCGCAAGCACCGGAGCAGACCGCGACGGAAGCGCCAAAGACCGTCTATGACGAGCTGATGGCGAGTCTGTACAACCGCCGCTTCAACCTGACGCTCAATCAGGCGTATTTCGACGGCTACAAGCTGTATTATTCCTACACGCTGACCAGCGACTGCAAGACCGGCTTCATCACCGGCGACGGAATGCCGACCGGCTTTGAGAAGTGGGACGACACGCAGGAAGGCAAGTTCGTCGGGCATTACTCCCTCTACGACGACAATATGAATCAGGAAGTCGTGACGTATTTCTCCGCGCATCCGAAAGGATACATCGCCTTCGAATCCATGGGCGTGGGCGACGGCGCGGCGATGAACGGCAAGCCGCTGATGATTCTGGACAGCGGTTCCGAGATGGTCAACGAGTACACGATTCAGGGCTATCAGGAGGTCGAAATGCCGGATGGCTTTGAACCGACGGATGAGATCGAAATTGAAATGTCTATCCTGTATGGCATGTCCGTTTACTGCCAGGATGAAAACAATGTGTATTTCAGCCATCTCATGACCCCGGAGAACCGCGGCATCTTCCGCCTGCCGTTCAAGGTCAATCTGAATGGTCAGACCGAAGCCTACACCGGCTCTGTGACGACCAGTGCATACAGTGCGCAGGCGACGATTCGCGTGTCCGATGTGGATATCAGCGGCGAGGTCGTGTTCGATGCGCCGGAATGGGCTGCGGCATTTGAAGCAAGCGCGGATGGCAAGCATGAGATGGAAATGCCGTATATCAACGACTATAAGCTCGTTGCTGACGGTGTGGAGCTGCAAAACCACGACGGTGCTTATGGCGTGAATGCAGACGGACAGTTCTTCGTCAAGGTTCGCTATGATCTGCCGGAAAGCATGAACAGCATGGTGCTTGTGCCGACGGCGACGGGTATTGACCACAGCGATAAGACTGCGGAAACTGAAAACGAGGAGATCGTCCTCATGAAGTAACCTCCCTTCTGGGGCGGCTCCGGTTGGGGTCGCCCTGTTTCTTTTGTGGTAGAGAAAGAAGGAAAATACATGAAGAAAATGATGCTCTGGCTTTGCTTGATGATGATTGTTCCGACGCTGGCAAGTGCCGATATGGTTTCCATTTCCGAACTGCGGCAGCAGGTTGAAGCCATAGGACACTGGACGCAGACCTACGAAGCGCATGGGCGGACGATTGGGGTCGATGTGCCGATCATCGTGCCGGAAGTAGAAGCTATGCCGATCGTAACGGTGGAAGCGTACAATGCGGTAGAAAACGACGCATTGAATAGGAAAGAGTACCCGCTCAAACGCCAGAACAGCGACGGTTGGCTGATTGAATACGAGGAAAGCGGGCTTTTCAGCTATCTAAACAATGCGGAGAGTACGGTGGGAACAATCAGTATTCCAGACCGTGCGGAACAAAATGAACACGTCTATTTGGGAGGACAGTATCATTTTCCGCAGGATAAGCGGACGGATAAAATGAAATACCAAAGCGTATTTTTTGCGCCGGGCGAATTTGATTCGGAAACAACCTATGCGGAGGACAATCCAAATTCGCTGCAACAGGCGATGGATTGCTGTGAAAAGGTCATAGCGTATTTTTATCCGGAAGAAAAGGCGATTTACCATGTTTTATTCGGACAATAAACACTCTGAA
>URWB01000159.1 GCA_900551415.1 uncultured Eubacteriales bacterium | reverse complement strand
TCTCAGTCGTCGCGCCGGAATAAGAAATAAAGAACAGAACGTCTTTCGCAGTCGTGGTTGCCGCGGCAGAAATCTGCAAATGAGAATCATAAATGCTGAAGAACTTCGAGCTGACCGTGGAAAACAGATGCGCCGCTTCCTCCGCCATCAGCATGGAGCCGCCCTGTCCCATGCAGTAGACGATCTCTGCCTGACTGAGCACCTCTACTGCGCGGATCACTTGCTCCTTTTTCAGCAATTCAGCAGTTTGTTTCAATGCGGCAGAGTATTCACCGTATAGCATTCCACCTACGTTTTGGTGCGCAGTTGAGTCTGTCGTAGTTTCAGACTCCTGGCTGTCTGAAAAGGGTTCATAGCTCGGGTGGCTTAATTTCACAAGCTCAATTTTCAATGCCGTGTATCCGCGCGAGTGAAACCGTTTGCAGAAGCGGGTAATTGTAGCTTCTCCGACGTGACACGCCTCCGCAAGCTCGCTGATTGACATCATCTGCACTTCATCCGTATGATCCAGAATGTATTCCGCGATCCGCTTTTCAGAAGTTGTAAGCTCATAGTAGACGCTACTCATTTCGCTCAGAATATCCATATGTTTGCTCCATTTCGTCGTTCTATTGCCTTGAAATCATCCTTCATGCGCAAGGATAATTTCCATATCTATATGCTACACCACACGAGGAAGTAATTTCAACCATCATATTAAATGAAAATTTCTTTCATTTTTTATGAAAATAAACGAGGTATGATTCATGATTTATGACACGCTTGCCAATGCCCATCTGTACCAGGGAATCAGTGATCGGCTCCAAAAGGGCTTGGATTTTCTGATCCATTCCAGTTTTGCGTCGTTGCCCGATGGGCGTTATGAAATCGACGGCGATGATGTTTTTGCAAACATCGCACATGGAAGGACCGCGCAAAATACGCCAAATGCAGAAGCGCATGACGTATATATCGACATCCAATTTCTGATTGAAGGACACGAACTGATTGGAGTCGCGCAACGAGAAACCTTAACGGAAGTTGAGGCGCATCCTGAGCGCGACATCTGGTTTTACACTGGGAAATATGAGTATTTGTCTTTGGGCGATAATCGCTTTATTATTCTATGGCCACATGATGCCCATGCGCCCAATCACGCTGTCGACGGCATCCCCGTTGCGACAAGAAAGTGCGTAGTAAAAGTACGAGTTTAATATAGTGTACAAGTGCGCACCTAACTGCGTTATTTTCCCCTTTCCATAAAAGGAAACACCGCAAGATGAATCTTATGTATCATCTTGCGGTGTTCCTGTTATGAAACTAAGTTAATGAGTGTTTCAAACAAATAGCTGTAAAAAAGCACACTGTTCCCCCATATAAGTGTGGTCCAAAGACTTTTTATCCGCATTATTGAAGAACAGCTTACCTCATACTTTCATTTGCTGAATTGCTTTTGCGGCAAGTTGTAAAAAAGTCGGCCATTGAGATTCCAAGCACCCTGCAAATTTGCTCAATGGTATCTACAGAAAGCTGGCTGCCTCTGCAGCGAGAGACGCGAAGCGTCGTGTAGGGGATGTTTCCGCTTTGACATAGCTGATATAATGTCATGTTTCTCTCATGTAATAATTCATCCAATCGTGCGTGCGTATTCAATGTCCTTTCACTCCTATCAAAAAAAGCAGGATAAACTTTTGATGATAGTATCATATCACAAACGTTGTCCAATAAACAGGGCTTATAAGACTCGCCCCACAATTCGGAACTCCAATTCCGGAGAAGCTGGCTTCGGTGCATATGCCTTGTTGTAAGACACCATAACCGGCTGCATCCGCCGCACGCCGTCACTGCCAAGGTAGGCTTCTGGATCGTCCGGTTCCTGTTCGGCATACGCCTTGATATAGCCTTGTCCATCGTAAATCATGACGCCAACTTCGCCGGTACGGAGTGTCTCACACCGCTGCACCCAAACGATCTGACCGTCATGATAGACTGGCTCCATGCTGTCGCCGGATACGCGAACCCCGAATTCCGCACCATCTGGGATACTGCTCTCCGGAAAGCTGACCATTTCGAAGTTTCCCTCGTCCAGAAACGCACCTGTACCAGCGGATACCGGCAGGTCGCTGACCGGCATATCCAGATAGCGGATCTCCAGCACTGGCGGTACCTCCCGATACTTCCCGGATGCAATCAGATCCTCACGATACTCTTTCACTTTTCGACGCCCCTCTGCGTTCAGCAGGGGGCGTTTTGTATTGCTCACAAAATAATCAAAGCCATCCTCCAGATGCAGCGCAGCACAGACGGCCAAAAGCTGATACGCACTTGGAATCGATATACCCTTTTCCCACTTGTTCACCGCAACGCGCCCAATGTCCACGCCATATCCCATTAAGATCTGACTGAGCTGCTCCAAGCTCAATTTCATGCTTTTTCGCGCAGCACGAATCTGGTTGCCAATATAATTGCACGCACGGTCTTTTGCCGCATTGTAGTCCAGCAGATTTGCCTGATACGCAGCCAAGTGTTTCATTCCTGTTGTCATGATGTATTCCTCCAATTTGGGATGTTCTCATTATAGCCGTCGCAGGTATGCTTGTCAATGAAATGTTCTCGTGTGTTTACAAATGCGTCATTGACGGTTCTTTATGGCGTCTATATAATAAAACCATCGTCAATCCCATAATCTCTGGAACACGCGTCTCCACTCCTTGGGCGTGTCTGTCGAAGCCTCTCCAGACAGATCTGTTCCAATAAAGGATTGTCAGCATACAGAATCGAAGTCAAACATGGAATCAGGAAAGAGAGGTACGCATGAAACAAGCAGTAAATTGTGCAGTGAAAGCAGATCGGGCGATCAGATGCCCGATCTGTCAAAGAGGACGGCTTCTCAATGCCGCTGAACATACAGACCTGCGTAGTCTGCAGCTGTTCCGTCCGGAGCAGGCAGACCGCGCGCAATGGTTTTCCAAATGCCCGAAGTGCGGGCAGCAAATCGGGCTTGCAATCTGCCCGGTTGAAGTAATCATCTAAACTGTAATTCAAAATCCAAATACTATGATACCAGTCAAGCGCACCAACCGCCCACCTTAGAATGTGGGAGTACCGCGTTCGGAGCCTTACGGTAAGCTGTTCAGCTTTCCGTAGGGCTTCTTTTTTGCGTTTATGCCCTTTTCGCTGAATAGCGGAAAGGGCATACATGCGCAGATGGTCTGAGAGCACAGCGAAATATCCGTAGCTCCATCTCGAAATTTTTCAAAATTTTGAGATTGGAGCTTACGAATGTACAACTGGAAAGATACGCGGAATTACAGACGCTTCCGCGACGAAAACGGCAATGTCATTGCCAACATCATTTACGTTGACGGCGAGGAAGTCGCCGTTTCAGATGAAGTGTATGAAGCCTACGCAAGCATGGATCGCCGGGAGCGGTATCTAACGGATGAATCAGATACCCCGCAGGATCTCTCCTTTGAACGATGTGTGGAAGATCACGTCCCTTTTGAACTGTTGCATGAAAACGGCTGCGGCAGTTTGGAAGAAGATCTGGAGAGGAAAGAAATGCTTTGTATTCTTCACAAAGCGCTTCAATCGATTCCCGCAGAGGAACAGGAATTCATCCGTGAACTGTTCTTCCTGCATCGTACAACACGAGAACTTGCGCAGAAATATGGTGTTTCACAGCCAGCCATTGTCAAGCGCAAGCAGCGTGTGCTATCGACTTTGAAAAAATATTTTGAAAATTTCTGATTTCGTGGTTATCAAGGGGTCGTTTTTTCGGGAGGGATAGTGAGGGGATTCGAAACACCCCTCACTGAACCTTGAAAAGTGAATACCAGCAACGCGGATCACACCGCAGGTTGGGAAACGCGCACGGCGCGCGCGACGACCCGGAAGCAGCGAGCTTCCGGCGAGCGAGAAACGCACCGTGGGCAGCCCTGGCAGGCTGCATCATGCCGCCCAATCTGTTTGGACACACAATGTCCGGCCTGCACGTAAGACAGGCTGCCGT
>URWB01000158.1 GCA_900551415.1 uncultured Eubacteriales bacterium | reverse complement strand
CAATAATCCCCCGATACAGAAAAGCCGTGGTTCCCAGCACTCACACTGCCGAGAACCACGACTTCATTTCTTCTGACCAGGGGAGCAGATCATCAATCTCAAAGTCCTTGTTCCGCTCCGCGCGCTCAGGCAGTATGCTGAGCAGATGAAGCAGATAGTCATCCAGCCGCAGGCTGTTGGCTTTTGCCGTTTCCATCAGCGAATAGATGATTGCACTCGCCTCCGCGCCCTGGGGTGTATCGGCAAAGAGCCATCCCTTCCGGCCAACGACAAAAGGGCGGATGGCGTTTTCAACCTGGTTGTTGCTGATTTCAATCTCGCCATGCTCAAGAAACGCGCAGAGGTGCGCCTTCTGATTTTGCGCATAGGTAACAGCGTCCTTCAGCTTGCCTGTCGGACGGGAAATCGTATTCAGCCATTTCCAGTACGCTTCGAGAACCGGAGCCGACTTCTCCTTGCGCTGGACGAGGCGTTCTTCTGCGGGCAGTTTTTCAAACTGGTGTTCCAGCTCAAACAGCCGGTTGCAGAACGCATAGCCCTGCGCAGCCTTGCAGGTCTTTGCATCGGCGCCTTCGGGCGTCGCTTCCAGCCACTTCCTGCGCATGTGCGCCCAGCACCCCGCGCGCGCGGCTCCCTGAACCTGGTTGTAGCCGCTGTACCCATCCGTGATCAGCACGCCGCTGAAGCCCTCAAGGAAATTCCTCGCCCATTTTCCGCTTCGGCTTTCCCGGTATTCAAAGCAGCGCAGCTGAATCTCCGCGCGTCTGGCGGATGAATAGACCCACATGCGCGATTCCGAGGCGTCAGGCCTGTCCTTTTCCTTTGTGTACCTGCATCACCGTTTCGTCGGCATGAATCGCGCTTTGGGTCAGCAGCTCGCTTCGGATTCGCTTCCACGATTCTTTCTTCCACAGGCAGCGACGCACAGAGCTCTTCCAGCGTGCGCTTTTTCTTCCGGCTATGACCGGAGACGCAGATTTCCTTCTCCGGATTTTGCGAAGATTCCGGGTTGGGCGTCTCCTCTGATTTCTCCGGCGTGTCAAACAGGCTGAGCTGCTGATTCCCATCGTCCAGGACGTACGTCCGCTTCTCACTGCGATGTCCAAATTGGGCGCGCTGAAGATTCAGGATGATCTGACGGAGCCGTTCGTTTTCTTCGTCTTTCCGGCGATTTTCTTCTTTGAGGGTCTCAATGGTGCTTTGCAGCATGGCATTCTGCTGCCGGATTTCCGCGAGAATCTGCATGAGAAACTCGGCCTGTTCCATGCCGCTTTCACCACCCTTCATGCTGGATTAATTCGACATGCAGGGCGCAAAATCCTTTTGGTTTTCCTAGTTTTTACAGACAAACTTCAGCAGACGGTTCCGGGCTTTCCCGGAACAAACGCTTTCGTCTGGGTAATGGACAGCCCTTCCATGAGCCAGCGAAATTCCTGCTGTGTGAGCTTTTTCAGCTCGGACTCATTCCGTGGCCACTGGAACCGCTTCTCCGTCAGGCGCTTGTACAGCAGAATGTATCCCGTTCCGTCCCAATACAACGCCTTGATGCGGTCCGCCCGCCTTCCGCAGAACAGATACAGCGACGTCTCGTCCATTTCCTGGCCGAACTGGGTTTGCACCAGCGCCGCCAGACCGTCTATCTGCTTGCGCATGTCCGTATATCCGCAGGCGATGTAATAATTCTGTACGCGGCTGAAATCAAGCATGGCTGACTGCCTTCACGAACGCCGCGAGGATCCCGATATCCGTGCCTGACGGAAACTCGGCTTCTACGCCGTGCGCCCGAATCACGATTCCCCCGGAGACGAGCTGGGGCGATACAGCTCCAATTGCCAGCTTTTCCGGTTCCACTCTGACAAGCGCGCCGCTCCTGTTCTTTGCCTCGCAAAGCGCTTCTTCCCGGATGATTCTCAGCCAGTAATAGTAACGATTTTCGCGGATTCCGTTCTGCAGACACCATGTCTTCACGCTTTGACCGCTCTGCTGCCGCTCATGAATCAGCTGTCTCCACTCAATGATTCTTGCGGTTCGCTTTGCTTCCGGTATTGTCATGTGCTTCTCTCCATAGTTTTTCAAGTTTACTTGTTTTCTGGATTCCAGTTTTTCAAGTACTATGGATAAGTATCGCATGTTTAGAGGCAGTTGTCAGGACACGGGATTATTGAGCGGTTACGAAAGGCTTGTAGGTAAAACCTTTCCGGTGAGAATTTGAGATCATATATTATTTGCGATAAATACAATATGTTTGACCCTGAAAGGACGCGAAAACACGTTGCTCAGAGGCTCATACCAAAATGAGTAGCAGCCGGTGCCGGTTAGACTATGTCACAACGTAATTTTGAAAATTAAGGGAACAAATGGTGAGCTCTGATCGTCTTGTTTATAAGTTACTAGAACTAGTGGAGCAGAAGACTCTTAGACGAGGAGGTAATTCCATGAAAAAACTTCGGTCTATAGGCTGCTTAATCGTACTGATTTTGTCTGTTTTGAACTTGAAAATTGCTCTAGGCCAAGGAGAAGAAAATCTTAATAATGACCAAGATGTAACTCTGGAGGTTGATGGTGGATTTCTGACCCTAATGATTCCAGCAGAGTATCAGTATCAAACTGTTGAACTAACAGAACTGGAACGCTATCCGTTCAGCTATACGTTTATGAATGAAGAAGCTGGAATTCGGTCTACTGTGTATAGTACGTTGCATAGTCAAAAAGAGCAGAGCCATTTTCTCAAAAAGCTATACGACAAGAGCAACAGACACATCGTTTTTGAGGATGTCTTGATTGGTGGGTATACATACATTGTCTATACAATTGAACAAGCTACTTATGATTATGGATTTCTTGTTCGTACAGATAATGGATATAGCTATCAATTCCAATACGCTCTACCGTATGATAGGATTCAAAACGAAATACCGGAAGATGCCATCTCTATTCTATCAACTATGGTCATTCACGAAACCCCCATACCTGATCAATTGGGAATGGAGAATAGGCATGCCCATTAGGGCATAGAAGTTTCGATAGCGGGTTGTCAAATTTGGAGTATGGAATAATACATCAAGTATTCTGGTATTCTGGAGGTAAAATGAAACGCAAAATAGTGTTATGCCTAATCATTACGCGGATGTATTTTCATGCTGCTTTTGCAGACGGTACGGAGTTTCCTCATGCTTCGGATTCCATACAAGTGTTGAATCAGGACAATCTTAAATAGGGATACCGGATCTATTCCCGGTTTTCCCCATTTGGTCGCAGAATACAAGTCCTTGACTTCTTCATAAATAAAGTCAAAGTTTATTGCTCTATCTATTTTCCTCAACAAGTGATCTCTTGGAACCAAATCTTCCAAACTTACAACGCGGATATCTTTCTGCTTGTCTCGATTCTGCTTCTTATACATAGAATCACCCCGGAATCATGATTCGTATTATATCATGTATCCGGGGTGTTTGCATACTTTTGTCGACAGGCTGAGGGGCTGTTTCCGGAAGGAAGCAGCCCCTTTCTTTTCGGGTAATATAAGCATGTTGTGCAAATATATTTCGCATATGTTCATAATACTATTTTAGGTAAACTGCTTCATCCAAGCTTTCAGTTCCATCGCTGTTTACAGGAACAATCTGAATTAAAGATATCTCATGTTCAAACCTAATACGACTATAAAATTGTGTTGGAATGCTTACAATAGAAGAATCTTGCACCGTGCCTATGTTACACTCCTTTACTCCGTTCATGTATAGATTGAAGCTCGAAGGATAGGAATTCAGTTTCACGCCAGGATCGATCACGATTTGAATTTCTACATCAAACGCATCTTTCGCCGTTTCGGTCATTTTTGCGGCAATGGTATATCCCCTTAGAATATACTGCGTTGTCGAATATTGCCGCAACGTTCCCTGCTGTGTTGATGCAGAGGCGTCGGTCAAGGCCAGATAGTTGGCAAGCATAAACCCATAGGTATCATTTGCTTTTACATGATACCAATCATCGACCTTCCCGATTACCGTAACTCTGTCTCCATTATAATACTTACCAAGCACGTCAGCTTCTAAAGAAGGCTGACTGCGCAAATTCAACCATGCATTCTTTTCGTTATTCGTTACATAAGCAA
>URWB01000157.1 GCA_900551415.1 uncultured Eubacteriales bacterium | reverse complement strand
GGTGACAGCAGGGGGACGGCGGATGAGACTGCTTGAGGAAGTATCTTATGATCTGGATTTTAGGAAAGTGCGGGTGATCTGCGAGGAAGGACTGGTGATCATGGAAAATGTGCAGTCGATCGTGATGTTGACGGACAGTGCTGTGACAGTGCATAACGGCAGCCGGTATGTTACGGTGTCCGGGGAAAATTTTCTGATCCGGGAGATCTGCGAGGGGAGACTGGCGATTGAGGGCAAGGTTCAAAAAGTGGAATTTTTATAGTGACCGGGTCGAAGTCCGCATCGAAGGTTTTCAGATCGGCAAGCTGCTGGACGCCGCCGCGAAAAACGGGATCCTGCTGCGCAGCGTGCGAGTGTATGCGGAAACGGAAGCGCAGGCTGAGATCGCGGCTTGCGACTTAAAGCGGCTTCAAAAACTGGCAGGCGCGAGATATCGCGTGAAGCCCCGGGCGCGGCGCGGGGCAGTGTATCAGACGCGCGCGTTCCTGCGGCGGCCGGTGCTGGCGATCGGGGTGCTGCTGGCGGCGGCGATCGTGGTCGGCGAATCCTTCTTTGTCGCGGCCGTGGAGATCGACGGATATCGCGCAATCCCGGAATCCGAACTGCGTGCCTGCCTTGCGGAGTCCGGTATCCGAGAGGGCGCTTACCGCCCGGGCATCGACTGGGAAAGGGCAGAAACGGCGATTTTTGAAACCTTTCCGCAGATTATGTGGGTGCGCCTTGTGTATGACGGCAGGCTGGTCGTGCTGGAGGTGGCGGAGACCGGCCATAAGATCATCCGCGGCGAAACGGAGCTTTCGGAAGAAGAAGACTTGTTTGTGCCGGCGCCCGCGAAGCGGGACGGCTATTGCGACATCGTGGCCGCCCGCGGAGGTTATATCGAGAGCATCAATCCGACCTGGGGCGACGCGATGGCAGAGCCGGGTGATTATGTCAAGAAAGGACAGGTGCTGATTCGCGGACGGATTCCGATTGAGCCGACCACGTTCGAAGAGAACGCGCCGAAGGAATATTATGTACGTGCCCGCGGTGAAGTATGGGCGCGCGTGCCATACAGGCTGACCTTCCGACAGGAGCGTTATCTGCGCGGCGAGCAGGCAGAAGCGAATGGTACGAAGGCGGCGGAAACTGTCGAGAAGCGCAGCAGCGCAAAGACAAGCGCGCAGCATGAAACCGCGCGGACAGAGCAGCCTGCGGTAGTATCGAATCGCGTCGAAAAGACACAAAAACAGGCGAAAGCGAAGGCCGAACAGCAGATTCGCACCTGGGCCAAAGAAAATTTGCCGGAAAACGCTGAAATTGTAAAGAAAAGTTTGAATTTTATCCAAAAAGAAAATATAATAGAAGTAGGCGTGACCCTGGAGGTCCGCCAACAAATCGGAAAAGAACAGGAGATTGTATTTGGAACAGAAAATGCAAATCAGCAGCGAGATTGACCGCACAGAGCTTTTTGGCAATCTGGATGTCAACCTCAATCTTATCAAAGAAGCGACAGGCGTCGAAATGATTCAGCGCGAGGATCAGCTGATCCTCAAGGGGGAGAATCAAGACGCGCTGCAAACCGCGGAAGCGCTGCTCGAAGAACTGAGCCGCGTCCTCGAAAACGGTGAAAAACTAGACAGGCAGAAGGTCCTCTATATCATCAGCCTCAAAAAAGAGGGAGTGTCCTACTCCGAAAGCAAGGTGAATCGGGACGTAATCTGCTTTACCCATAACGGCAGGCCGCTGAAGCCTAAAACCATCGGACAAAAAAAATACGTAGACAGCATGCGCCAAAAGGATATTGTGTTCGGCATTGGGCCGGCAGGTACCGGCAAGACCTACATCGCGGTCGCGATGGCTGTCAATGCTTACAAAAATAAAGAAGTGCAGAAGATCATCCTGGCGCGTCCCGCGGTAGAGGCGGGCGAACGTCTGGGCTTCCTGCCCGGAGATCTGCAGGATAAGGTTGACCCGTACCTGCGTCCGCTGTACGACGCGCTCTACGATGTACTCGGCAGAGACGCGGCGCTCCGTCTCAAGGAAAAAGAAGTCATCGAAGTCGTTCCTCTTGCCTATATGAGAGGCCGCACGCTTGACAACGCGTTTATCATTCTCGATGAGGCGCAGAATACGACGCGCGAGCAGATGAAAATGTTTTTGACCCGTATGGGCTTCGGCTCAAAGGTTGTTGTTACCGGCGATATCACCCAGATCGACTTGCCGCGCGGCAAAAAATCCGGACTGGTGGAAGCGGAACGCGTGCTGAAGCATGTGCGGGATATCGACTTTTGCTACTTAAAAGATACCGATGTGGTGCGTCATGAGCTGGTCAGAAAGATTATCAACGCTTACGAGCAGTTCTACCAAAAGCACCCGGAGGAACTGCAGGAGGGATAGCGAATGGAACTGTATTTTGAAGAAGGACAAGTCGTGACCGAGGAACTCCGCGAAAAAATGCTGCGGGCTGCTGGATATGCTGTCGAAACGGAAGATATTTTCGGCTTGGAGCCCGCGCGCTGTGAAATCAGCGTGAGCTTTGTGGGACCAGACGAGATTCAAGCCCTGAACAGCGAATACCGCGGCATCGACCGCGTGACCGATGTGCTGTCTTTCCCGCAGTTTGCGGCGCTCGCGGACGAGGTGCCGGAGGTCGGGGAAATCTGTCTGGGTGACGTGGTAATCTGCAAGGACAAGGCTGAGGCGCAGGCGGAGGAATTTGGACATTCCTTTGAGCGGGAGCTGGTCTATCTGTTTGTGCACAGCGTACTGCACCTTTTGGGTTACGATCACGAGGAAGAAAACGATAAAAAAATCATGCGGCAAAGAGAAGAAGAAATCATGGCTTATATGGAGATTCCACGCTGAATCAAAAAATCCGCGCCGCAGGCAAAACGCGCGGAAGCGAACCGGCAAGCGCGCGGCAGGACTGCCGCTGCAGGAAGAAGTGAACAGCGAACCGCAGTTTGACAGAATAACGCGGAACGCGGAAACGGAACAGGAGGTATCAAAATGTTGTACAGAGATTTATACGTGATGGCACAGGAAATGCTGCCGAGGGCCTATGCGCCGTTTTCAAAATTTCGGGTGGGGGCCGCTCTGCTGACAAAGGACGGAGAGGTATTCACCGGCTGCAATGTCGAGAATTCCTCGTTCGGCGCGACAATCTGCGCGGAACGGACCGCGTTTGTCAAGGCAATCTCCGAGGGAAGCAGAGAGTTTGAAGCCATCGCCATCGTCAGCTCCGAGGGAACCGCATGGCCTTGCGGCATCTGCAGACAATTCATGAAGGAATTCTGCGACGCGGACTTTAAAATCATCTCCGGCGACGACGAGGAAACCTTACGCGTCTATACCATGGAGGAAATGCTGCCGGAGGGCTTTCGGCTCTAAGCGTTGTCCACGCGCGGCATGCCGGATATCCGTCGCCGGTTTCACCAAACGCGGCGCGAAGGATGAGATCGCGGCGGCAGGCGTGGGACGCGGGCAGAAGAAAGGATATACAGATTGAAAACAGGATTTATAGGAATTATCGGACGGCCGAATGTCGGCAAATCCACACTGCTTAACGCGATTCTGGGAGAAAAGATCGCCATCACATCGAGCAAGCCGCAGACGACGCGCAACACAATTCGCGGCATCTATACGGATATTCCGGAGGGCGATTACAAAAAAGGTGTGCAGATGGTCTTCATTGATACGCCGGGCATCCACAAGCCGCACAGCAAGCTCGGCGCGCTGATGACGGAATCCGCCGTCAATACATTCAAGGAGACAGAGGTGGTGCTGTTTCTGGTGGACAGCAAGCTCGACAAAGGACCGGGAGACCGTTACATCCTCAATATGCTCAAGGAAGTTAAAACGCCGAAGCTCCTCATCATCAACAAGATCGACCGCATGAGTCCGGAGGAATTCCGCGCGATCTATGAAGAATACCAAGCGCTCGGCGTGTTTGATGACATCTTCGGCATCTCCGCGCTCGAGGGACAGAATGTCGAGAAACTGCTGCTGCGGCTGAGAGATTTTCTTGAGGACGGGCCGATGTACTTCCCTGAGGACATGGTCACCGACCATCCGGAGCGTTTCATCGTCAGTGAGATCATTCGCGAAAAGGTGCTGCTCTACCTTGAGGACGAGGTGCCGCACGGCGTGGCGGTCGAGATCGAGCAGTACAAGGAGGAAAAGAATCTGACTCGCATCAGTGCCGTCATCTACTGCGAACGCAAGTCGCACAAGGCCATCATCATCGGCAAGCGCGGAGCGATGCTGTCCCTGATCGGCC
>URWB01000156.1 GCA_900551415.1 uncultured Eubacteriales bacterium | reverse complement strand
CTCATGAACCGTGTCATCGCAAATGCCGATCTCATGCTCCCGCACTCGAAAGTGATGCACAGGGATTCCGCAGTGGTGCTGAATTTGCAGCAGCAGATCTCCGACGAAATGGAGCAGGAGCGTCCAAGTGAGGAACGGATCGTTTCCCTGCTCTGCGAAATTGCAGGTCAGCTTTACAAAGAAACAAACGCCAAAACGCAGATCGCCGCACAGATTGCCAGAAAGCGTGCCTCTCTGATGAAGCCGCAAAATGCGTTCAACGCCGCATATTTTTCCGAACTGATCGACGCCGTCTCCCTTCATGTGGGAGGCGGCGTCGTTCTGCATACAAAAACAGAAACCGATATTTGCGAAAGCGAGGATAAACCGAATGGAAGTCCAGAGAATTCCGAAACGGACAGTTTCCGTAATTGAACCCCAAAAGTCCATCCTTGTGGACAAGGAGAAATATCACCAAAAGCGGGTGGCGGCCTACTGCCGCGTCTCCACAGATTCCGAAGAACAGCTTACATCCTATCAGAACCAGATGCGCGTTTACACGGAAATGATCGCTGCCAACAAGGAATGGGAGTTTGCCGGCCTTTATGCCGATGAGGGCATTTCCGGCACAAGGGCGGACAAACGCCCGGAGTTCCAGCGCATGATCCGCGACTGCCAGAACGGGAAAATCGACTATATCATCACGAAATCCGTATCCCGATTCGCCAGAAACACGGTGGAGTGTCTGGAATATGTGCGCTCCTTAAAAGCGCAGGGCATTGGCATCTTCTTTGAAGAACAGAATATCGACACGCTGAAAAATGAGAGTGAATTATACCTTGTCATTTACGCGGGCTTTGCGCAGTCCGAGTCTGAGAGTATCAGCAAGCATATCACATGGACGTATCGCAAGAAGTTCGAGGAAGGAAAAGTGAGCTTTCAATACAAGAATTTCCTCGGTTACCGAAAAGGTGCGGATAGTCAGCCGGAGATCGTGCCGGAAGAAGCAGCCATCGTGGAGCGGATCTACGAGATGTTCCTCGCCGGTCAGCCGGTCAAGGTGATCGCCCAAACGCTGCAAGCCGAGAAAATTGAGATCCCCGGAAAGAATCTCAGCTTCAGCAAGAACATGATCATGAACATCCTGCGGAACGAAAAATACTGTGGCGACTGTATCCTCCAGAAAACCGTTACGGTCGACTGCATCTCCAAAACGCGAAAAGCGAATCAGGGCGAAGCACCCATGTACATTGTCGAGAACAATCATCCAGCGATTATCAGCCGTGAGGTGTTCAACCGCGCACAAGAAGAACTGTCACGCAGAAATTCACTGCGGCTTCAATCGGATAAAACCGCAGTTACGGCAAATGGCCGATACTCAAAGTATGCTTTGACGGAAGTCCTCCACTGTGCAGAGTGCGGCAGCCGGTACAAACGTGTCACATGGAATATCCGCGGAAAAAAGAAAATCGTCTGGCGTTGCGTCAGCCGTTTGGACTATGGCAAAAAGTATTGTAAGAACTCCATCACCGCGGAGGAAGAAGCCCTGCATGGGGCCGTTGTCCGAGCGCTGAAGCGCTTTCACGCAGAGGACGAGTCCACATACCTGACGCTCATGAAAGCCACCATTGGAGAAGCCATCGGCATAAATGGCGGTTCGGAGGAAATCGACCTGCTCACGCGCCGCATCGACACGCTGAACAAACGGATGCTGGATCTTGTCAACGAAACCGTCGCGGCCGGAAAGGATGTGGAGAGCAGCGGGGATGAATTCAAAGGCATTTCTGATCAGATCGAGCAGCTTAACCGCCGCATTGCCGCAATTCAGGAGAGCATCCACAAGGACGGCTCCCGCCAAGCGCGGCTGGAGGAAATTCAGAACATCATCGCCGAGCGCAATGCGAATGAAACGCAGTACGATGACAGCATCGTGCGCCAGATGATCGAGTGCATCAAGGTACATAATGATGGAAAGCTGACGATCATTTTCGGCGGCGGGTATGAGATCGAGGAAGCACTATAGGAAGCCAGATCGCAAGACACAGAAAAAACTGGAGGTATGCGCACACTTTTGCAAGAGTTTTCTCTGAGAGGTTGGTATCACATTTTGATACCACAAACCGCTCGGAGAAAACAGACAAATATTTTTTCACAAGACGGAATTTGTCAAGGGGGCTTTCTGCAAAAGTTACAAATTGTTCAATAATTATGTATTCTCACATCAATTTTTTCTCATCTTTTTCAGTACCAAAGCAGATGTTTCCGGAATCCTGGTCATCGTAAACCTTGAACACCGTTCCATACTCTTTCATAAAGCTGAAATCAAAAGTACTTTTCAGCTTGAAAGGAATCCCGTCGATGTACTGCAGATAATACCCTTTGAAATACCATGTCGGCACAGGATTACGCATGTTATCGTACCAAGACAGAACCTCCTTGGCTTGGTTCAGCATGGTGTTCACTTCGTCCTGTCCGAACGGAATCGCCCAATATACAGATGAGAGAGTATTGCTTGAAATGTAAAGAGCAAGCAATCTCCAAAACTCCATAGGTACATTATCATCAAAGTATCCGTTTACCATACCGGAAGCAAAGAGAGGAGCTTTCTGAGCGCACCAAACAATGCGGTTAAATTCTTCCCACGGATCACCGTAATCGTTACGGTTAAAGTCGATAACGCGGAGCTGACCGCCTCTGTCGATCATCATATTGCCGATGTGGTAATCGCCGTGCTGATATACCTGCGGTCTGTTTTTCAGCAAATGACGGTTCTCGTTTATGTAGTCGATAAATGCCTGTCCGTTCTCATACTTGATGGGGCACTCAACGTACTTTTTGATCTTATAATCCATTTTACGGTTAAAACGGATTTCCCAATCCTCCTGCGTTGCAGGAGCAGGAATGGAGTGGATCTTGCGAAGAATACGTCCTGCTTCCAAGCCATATACATATTGCTCGGTATCAGAATAGCCCGACATGACCTGTTCTGCATCTTCGCCGTCAATCCAACTTTGGATGGAATAAACGCCATCCTCACAAGTGCCAAATTCAATGGGCTGGCACATAGGCACTCCAAAAGAAGCGACCTGTTTCATCATATTAAACTCAGACTGCTTTGTGTCGTGCTGTGCAATATCGGAAACACGCAAAAGATACCGTGTGCCGTTTTCGTCGGTAACACAGTATTTTTTATCACTCGACCAGCCTTTGTTTATTGGTTCTTTCGTTACAAAATTCATATCTTTTCTCCGTAGCTCTATCTGCCAAACACCTTGACATCACCGAGCAGTTTAAGGTTTCCATTATCCACGAGAATTGCGCCAGCTCGCACAGCGGTTGCGTACACGGTTTTACCACGTTCAGCAAGTACCCGTTGTATCGACTCATCCTGTTCCGAAGTCCCCTCATAGTGAACTTCCAAAAAAAAATCATTCAGATAAGGAAGCCCCTCATAATACTTAAATTCGGGGTAATCATCATCGGGAGACAAATGGTATTTTTCATACAATGCTCTTGGGGCGGTTCCTTTTTCATCGTCAGCACGGAAAGTAGATACCGAGATTTCTTTTGTTCTGTCTAAATTGGTAAGAACTTCATCCATGAGAATGGAAGCAACACCACGGCGACGGTATTCGGGCGAAACAGCGAGATAGCAGATCATGTTGTGTCCTCGTGAGAACAGCATAACACCGGCAATCTCGTTTTCGTCCTTTATACAGATAGCCTGTCTCTTGTCCATGAACTTGAGAACGGTGGCTCGATGCTCGTTTAGCTTCTCTTGCGTTTCCGGACCTGGGAAATTCTAGCGCACCTGTGTAACAAGGCTCATCCAATTTTCAATATCTTCCGGTACTCCATAAAAGAGCTGCACAGTATTTCGCCTCCGTTCGTAATCAATTGGTTATCAAAGCAATCGCCTTACTCATAGATACAAAAATCCATAATAATTATAGCACAAAAATATGAAAAATTCTACCGGATTCACGAATAAAACAGAAAAATCGGGAGTGCATCGTTCAAAATGCACTCCCGCTGAAATTTTATCGCTCCCAACTGTCTCGATTTTTCTTCTTGTTCTGCTTTTGCTGTGACTGCTGTTGCTGTTTCCGGCGAATGAACTCCCGAACAGAACGTGTATCTGATTCTTCATGGAGCAGATTTGCCACATCACGCTTGCTGTCGTGCATCAGCATCGGATCGTATTTCTCGCCGTATAGGGAGAGCATCGAGCAGTACGCGGAGGTCAACGATGAGAATCGGCTGGTGATTCTGAGCCATTACCCGATTCTGTTTTATAAGAACCAGCATTATGGCGCGGTCATGCTGTACG
>URWB01000155.1 GCA_900551415.1 uncultured Eubacteriales bacterium | reverse complement strand
GCAGCACGATGGGAATGCCGAGCCCCGCCGGGGGCGCGAGCGCGAGGATGTCTAAAAGCGTGCCGTCCGAGCCGGTCGTCGGGTAAGAAGCGCCGCCTGCAGCGATGACCAGATTGCGGCAGGCAAGGCACGTGCCGTCTGCCAGCGTGAGGGCAAAGCCCGCGCCAAAGTCCGGTGCACAGTCGAACTGCGCTTTTTCACAGGGCGCAGGATCGCCGCTGGGTTTTTCGCCGGGCGCAGCATCGTCTGTATTGGAAGCTGCCGCGGTCGATGCCTGGCTGCAGGATGGCTGCGTCGGACTGCCGACGCGGTTGCTGCCGCTTTCTTGCGGCAGGGCGCGGATGGCAGTGACCTCCGCCTGCGTACGGATGGTCACGCCGTTTTGTGCGCAGGCATGGAGCAGGGCGCCGCGTACCTCGCGGGCATCCATCGAGCGCGGGAAGATTTTGCCGTCCTCGCGTTCAATGAGGGAAACACCGAGCTCCTCCATGAAACGGCAGAGCGCGAGGTTGCTGTGCCGATACAGGCAGGTGCGGATTTTGTTTCCGTTCTTGCCGTAGCATAACAAAAACTCCTTAATGGAGCCGCAGTGGGTCAGATTGCACTGCCCGCTGCCGCTCATAAGAAGCTTGGTTCCCGTTTGTTTGGTTTTTTCTAAGATCAGAATGTCCCGACCGGCCGGCGCGGCGGCTCCGAAGAAGAGTCCTGCCGCACCGCCGCCGATGACGATGGTTTCGTAAGCATGTTTAATTTCCATACCCTATACTATACCCCAAATCCGCGAGATAAGCAAGTGTATGCTTGTCGGATTTTGAGATATCGAAGCCAAAGCTGTAGTGATTGCCCGCAGGCAGATTTGTCACGCTTGTGCGGCTTGCTACCAGCGGCATCGGGCTGTCCCAGCTGCCGGGGTTTTGATTGAAGCTTTCCCTGTCCAAAGAGGTCTGCGTCGTGAAGCTGACATCGATATAGCCAAGGGTGTACCGATCTTCGCGCAGTCGATAGGTGAGAAAATCCTGATAGAAATTCTGCTCGCGAATATCCTGATCCATCGCCTCGATCAAGCTATAGACCTTTTCCGCGTCCTTGTTTGAGAGCAGGAAGCTGTCGTAGTCACTGTCCTGATACATGACTTCAGGTGCAGAGGCGGTATTTTTTTGCTCGATGGTCGAAGTCTGCGTCTGCATAGCATCGGCGTCATATTCCTCTCCGACAGTCGGATCCTCCGTATCGACCGTATCGTCATCGATATAGTATCGTTCCACGTTGGCGCTGATGGAGAGAACATCCAGTGCTTTGAGTTTATCTCCGAGGGTGAGCGTGTCCTGATACACAGGCATGGCCTGCAGCTCGGTGATCAGCTCCGCGGCTTCATCAGTCAGAAAGCAGGTAAAAGAACGCTTGAAGCTTTTGCCGTTTTGGAGCTGATAGTGGAAACGGCAGGTGATGTAGCTCATGGAATCCGCAATCAGGTTTCCGGCATTGTCCGTCGAGTTCTTGTAAATTTCCGGAATCTTCCCGTCCGGAAATGCTTCCGGCTTTAGGATGCCGCTCCGCCGCAAAGCGGAAAGCTGCATTTCATTTTTGGAAAGTTCAACGCAAAGCTTGTGCAGCTTGCGCACCTTTTCGATGACCACAGGGTCTGTAATCAGCTGATTTTCTGCGCGCAGCGCGGCAGGCAGCCCTAGATAGGCGTAATTGCCGTCCGGAGATAGATCCGCAGCGTAAACGCCTGCAATCCGACTTTCCGCCGGAACCCGCTTATGGTAGCCGGTGAGGTCAAAGACTGTCACCGCGAGGAAAAGCAGGCAGATCAGCGCGGCGATGCCGAACGAGATCAGGTTGCGCTTTGTGAAGACCTTGACCGATTTGGCAATGATGATTTTGACAACGAAGTAGGTCGCCAAAAGTCCTACGAAAACGCCGAGCAGCAGGGTCGGCAGGGTTTCCGACAGCAAATAGTAAAAGATCATACCGCAGGCGGTGGCGCCTACAAAGCTGATCAGCCAGGTGATGAGTTCCTCCAGCGTCCGGAACATCATCGAATCTCCGACCTTTTCCAGCTTGGCTTTCCCATAAGCAAGGCGAGCCAGCACGAGCGCGAGCACACCGGCAGCCAGATATATCAGGCAGAGTTTGAGTGAAAGCATTTCGCCGAAGTTCGAGATAATCTGCACAGCGGGATTCGCGCCGATCATCAGATTTTCCGCGGTCTGAGACATACCGCTGTAGCCGCGCAGGAACTCCTGACAATAGCCCTGCGCGATGAAGAGGATCATCGGGCAGGCGCCGAAGAATACGCCGGACAGCAGCACCTGCATGATGCCGGTACCGACCAGCGCGCCCGCCAGCGTATAGAGCCCGTAGAAGAAGGTCATCATCGCAGTCGTGCTGCCGAGCCAGCACGCGATGTTCGCCGCGGTGTAGACATTGATGCTCTGCGCGGCCGGGCTGCCACTGTAAAAGTTATCATATTCGGTGACCGTATACACGTTGCACTCCGTCATAAAGCAGAGATAGAGCAGCGCGGTCAGCAGCAGCGGCAGCGCGCACATCAGCCAGCCGGATAGGATCTGACTGTTAAAAATGCGGGATTTGGACAGCGGCTGGCTGTGCAGGGCAATCGCGCGATCCTGCCTATGGTAAAAGTTCATGACGGTGACCGAAGCAATCAGCGGCACGAATACCAGAAGCGGAAGATAGGCCACGTTGTAGTTCGCGAAGCTGTTTGTGAGGAAACCGCTGTAATCATCGATATTTTCGCGGTGGGTGATGATCGGGAAGATCCCGCCGAAAAAGTACGCCGCAAAGGACAAGAGCGGAATGTACCAGTACAATTTGAAGTTTTCCAAAAGCAGCGTCAGAGAACACGCAAAAATCGATGTGCCGCCGCGCTTGCCGCCTGCGATGCCCGCTGCCTGCGGATTCGTCGATAGGTTCTTATTGTTCACGAGGCTCACCTCCTAATTTTTCGATAAAAAGCTCCTCAAGAGAGGTTGGCAGGAGTTCCAAAAGGTCGCCCTCAAAGACCATCTTGCCTTTTGCCAGAATACCGATGTAATTGCAGATATCCTCCATTTCCTTGGCATTGTGCGAGGATACCAGTACGGTCATTTCGCGGTCGGCGACGTCGTCCATCAGATAGCGGCGCAGCTTGTGGCGCACGATGGGGTCCAGACCGTCCACAGGTTCGTCGAGCAGCAGATAATCCGGCATGGCTGCCATCGCCAGACAGAACGCCGCCTGTTTTTTCATACCCTTGGAGAATTTGCCGATATTGGCTTTCGGGTCGAGGCCGAAGTCACGCGTCATTTCCTCAAAACGGGCTTCGTTCCAGCGCGGATAGAGTTTGCGGTAATATCTGCTCATTTCGGTCATGCTGTAGCCGCGGAAAAAGAACAGTTCGTCCGGAATAAACAGCACCTGCCGTTTTAATGCCTCGTTGTCAGTGATATCCTGTCCGTCTATGGTGATGCTGCCGCTGTTCTGTCTGAGAAAACCGGACAGATGCCGCAGCAGGGTCGTTTTGCCCGCGCCGTTGAGTCCCATGAGTCCGTAGATGGAACCCTTCGGAACCGTTAAGCTCAGATCGTTTAAGACCGGATAGTCCTCAAAATATTTGGTCACATGTTCAATTTTTATCATGGTCCGGTCGCCTCCTTTCGATAATTTGCATGGTCAGATTCTTTGCTTTTTCGTAGCCGATTCCCAAAAACAGGAGTTGGCGAAAGGCATCGTCGAGGTTTTCCTGCGCCTTTTGCAGCGCCGGCAGATCCGCGTGAATCTCACTGCGATCCGCGACGAAGGTGCCGACACCGCTGGTGGTGTAGACGTAGCCTTGCCGCTCGAGCTCGCGGTAAGCCTTCTGCACCGTATTCGGATTGACGGTGATGGACTTGGAAAGCTCACGCACCGACGGCAGTTTTTCCCCTGTTGCCATCTGCCCGGTCATGATCTGTTCCTTGAGCTGATCCATGACCTGCTCGTAGATGGACTTGCGGCTTTTTAAGTCTAGCTGTAACATCTATGCTGATTCCCCTTTCTGTCAAGATTCTTTAGCGGCTGCGCCGCGTCCGGCGCGAGGCGGTACGCGGCATGCTGCCCTTTGTGCATTAAGTGTATCATATGTCATAGTACACTGTCAAGCAAAAGGAAACACATTTTTTGTGGGAGGATGCTTCAAAAAAAGATAAAATTTACGCTACCGTCATACTTTTGCAGGATAGACAAATTGTTCATACGGTGGTATTCTTATCTAGGAGCCTCTTTCAAAATGCCTTGACGAAAACTTGACGAAAAAAGAGGATACCGAAGTTTATAGTCGAAGTAATATCTGCAGG
>URWB01000154.1 GCA_900551415.1 uncultured Eubacteriales bacterium | reverse complement strand
GACGACTTGCAGGGACACGGTAGCCGATTGGAGGTTAATTTACCGTGTCCCTCTTTTTATTTCGCGGTATCTATGATTTGCAACAGCTAAAAAAAGCTCAGCGCTTTTGTCGGCGTCGTCCGGCATTGAATGTGAACTATACCATGTAGCTTGCAGTCATAACAAATCACTATGCGTCCAATGGGTCTATGACCTGTTGGGCGTTTTTGTATCTCCGCACTTCTGCCTATGGTGTCCAGAAGCGCTCCGGTGCCGCTCTCCGCCGTTTCGTTCGGATTTTTCAAAAAAATCTGAACGGAGGAAAAACGGATGAAAGTCACCATCAATTACGGCGGGCAGCTCGTGTCCGTAGAGGTCAGCGTTGAAGTTTATGAATTTCTTGACTGTGCCGACCACAAGGAAGAAAACCTCGCCCACGAAAAGCGGCGTCATTGGGATGGGCGCGAGTTTGACGAGCACATCGTCTTTACCGAGGGCGTGGGCGTGTTCAGCGAACTCCCGGAGGACTATCTCTGTCGAAAAGAAACGCTGGACGAGCTGCTTTCGGTTCTGGATCGCTGCACCGAGACACAGCGCCGCCGATTTCTGCTCTATGCGCTGGACGGCATGAGCTATGCGGAAATCGCCGACCTGTACGGCTGCTCCAAGGCGTCTATTTTTCATTGCACCATCAAGCTGGTACAGCGCAGCAAGGGAAAATCTGTCGTTGCCGCTGCTGCATATCGCAGCGGCACAAAGATGGTCAACGAGTGGGACGGCATGACGCATGATTACACCCGCAAAGGCGGCGTTGTCCATGCCGAGATCATGCTGCCAGCGCACGCGCCGCCGGAGTTTCAAGACCGCGCTATTCTCTGGAACAGCGTAGAGCAAATCGAGAAATCCAAGGACAGCCAGCTTGCCCGCGAAGTGGAAGTTGCCCTGCCCGTGGAACTGAGCCGGGAGCAGCAGCTATCCCTTGTCCGTTCGTATGTGAAAGATAATTTTGTAGATAAAGGCATGTGCGCCGATTTTGCCATCCATGACCGCGACACAGGAAATCCTCATGCCCATATTCTGCTGACTGTTCGTCCGCTGAAAGAGAACGGGGAATGGGGCGCAAAATGCCGCAAGGTCTATGAACTGGATGAACGTGGTCAACGCATCGCAGATGGCAGAGGCGGATGGAAAAATCATCGGGAAGATACGACGGACTGGAACAACAAAGAACAGGCTGAGGTCTGGCGCAGCGCATGGGCGGATTATACCAATCGGGCGTTGGAAGCTGCCGGAGAGCCGGAACGAATCGACCACCGCAGTTATCAGCGACAAGGCGTTCAGAAAATCCCCTCGGTGCATTTGGGCGTTGCCGCGAAGCAAATGGAAAAGCGCGGCATAGTTACCCGAAAAGGCGATTTGAATCGACAGATTACCGCCGATAACAAACTGCTCAAAGAGATTAAAGCTCGCATTGCCCGGCTGCACCGTTGGACAAAGGATGAGGCTGCAAAGCCGCAGAGCAGTCAGCCCACCCTATTGCAGCTGTGGGAGACACAACAGGCGATGCGTGACAAGCCGACTTCCCGTTATGAAGCGCTTAGGAAGCTGCGAGAACAGGCGGCGCTTTATAATTTGCTTGTCGCAAACGGCATCACCACCATGCAGCAGCTTCATGAAAAAGTGGATGCCATGAACGCACAATATTATAAACTGCGAAGTGAAATTGTATCCGCTGAACGTCGAATTGCGACGCTGGAAGAACGGCTGGACATGTTTGAAAAATACGAGAAAAACAAAGCGGTGCAGCGCCAGTATGTCAAAGTGAAACCTGCCAAGCGGGAGCAATTTGAACAGAGCTATCGTGCCGAGTTGACCCTGTATAAGGCTGCTGTTCGGTATCTGGAAAATCTGAAAACCGAGGGCGAACCTGTCACGCCGAAAAAATGGCGGAGCGAGGTTGAATCTCTAACCGCACAGAAGAATTTGCAGTATCAGGAGATGCGCGCCATGCGAGAGGAAATCAAGGCGGTAGAAAAGCTGAAAAAGGCAGCCGAGCGGCTTGAAAAGGAGGCTCAGGCAAAGGAAAAGAAACGAAACGAACCCGAACGCTGAACATAAGAAAGCCGTCGTACAGAATCACTTCTATACGGCGGCGGATGTTATTTCCCGAAAAGATCGCTATGCGTTCCGGTACGGGCTAACGTCAGTACCAGCACTTCATCTTCGATACGGTAGATCAGCAGCCAATCGGGAAGAATGTGGCACTCGCGGTGTCCCACCCAGTTCCCGGTCAAAGCATGGTCTTTGTGCTTATCGGGAAGCGTTTCGCCCATTGCAAGCATGGCAATCACTTCTTCCAGCAGTTCGATTTTCATGCTGCGTTTCATAGCCAGCTTGAAGTCCTTTTTGAACTGCGTGGTGGGCTTGACGATGTATTTCGTTTTTCTCATGCTTTCAGGTCTGCAAACAGCTCATCCAGATCGGTATAGCCTTTCACGGACGGATCCTTTGCAATCCTTTCTGCTTCCAACATGGCAGCAATCGTTTCCTTGTTGGGCTGATTCAGAGAGATATCAAACGGAATACGTCCCTCACGGAGCGACTGACGAACAAAGATGTTGAACGCGGTGGACAGGTTCATGCCGAGTTCTCCAAAGAGTGCGTCGGCTTGCGCTTTCAAATCCGAATCCATACGGATGCTGATGTTTGTGGTAGAGCCAGCCATAAAACCATCTCCTTTTCTACTGATGAATATAGTATATGTTGTTTGCACGAAGAAATCAATACTTTGCACGAATAATTTATAAAAATTCAGTCGGCGTTGGAAAACGCACTGAAAAGAAAATCAAACGCAAAGGAGAAATCCATGTCAGAAAATCGCAAATATTATTACATGAAACTCAAAGAAAACTTTTTTACGGACGCCAAGATGGTCATTCTGGAAAGTATGCAGGATGGACTGCTCTATTCCAACCTGCTGCTGAAGATGTATCTCATGTCCTTGAAATACAACGGTATTCTCATGCTTAACGATCATTTGCCCCATACGCCTCAAACCATCGCCACCTTTACCCGACATCAAATCGGCACGGTGGAACGGGCGATCAAAGTCTTTTTGGAGTTTGGTTTTGTGGAGATATTGACGGATGGAAGCTACTATATGGCGGATATCCAGCTTTTGATCGGGCAATCTTCTACCGAGGGCGAGCGCAAGCGAAAGGAGCGGATGCGCTTGAAGCGGCAAAATCTTCTTCCGTCCGGGCAGGTGGACAAATGTCCACCAGAGATTAGAGATAAGAGATTAGATATTAGAGATAAAGAGAATAGAGAGTGTGTCGGCACACCCGCCTATGGACGTTATCAGAACGTGTTTCTCACCGATGATGAATTGACTGAGCTGCAAAAGGAACTGCCCGCCTTGTGGCAGACCTACGTTGACCGACTCTCCGAGTACATGGCGTCCACCGGTAAGCAGTATCAAAACCACGCGGCTACTATTCGCCGCTGGGCAGCCGAGGATAGAAAGAAAGCAGCAACACAGACCCGAAACCGAGATTACAGCGTTCGAGAAGGTGAAACCGTATGATGGAAATCACTGAGGAAATCCGCGCTTGGATTAAAAGAAATGCTGGAACAACGAAATTAGATGCAGATGAGTATATCGACGCATCCGACGGTTTGATTCATTGTAAAAATTGCAAAGGCTCACGACAGACGATTGTGCCAAACTTTGGCAAGCCGGGATATCTTATGCCGCGATGCATCTGTGCCTGTCAGATCGAGGCGGAGCGGCGGCGCAAAGAAGCAGATGCGCAGCGGGAACGCATGGAGCGAATCAAGCGCCGCAAGGCACAGGGACTTCAAGACCGCTATCTGTATGACTATACCTTTGCCAACGACAACGGCCAAAATCCCCTGATGGACAAGGCCCGCGCCTATGTGGAGAACTGGAAGGAGGCATATAAGAGCAATATCGGGCTTTTGCTGTTTGGAGATGTGGGAACCGGCAAGTCTTTCTTCGCCGGATGTATTGCCAACGCTTTGCTTGACCAGGATGTGCCGGTGCTGATGACGAACTTTCCCACCATTCTGAACCGCCTGACCGGGATGTTCTCTGAGGACAGGTCGGAGTTTATTGCCAGCTTTGACGAGTATGACCTGCTTATCATTGACGATCTGGGAGTAGAGCGCAGTACCGAATATGCTATGGAGCAGATGTTTTTCGTCATCGACAGCCGCTACCGCAGCCGCAGGCCCATGATTATCACAACAAACTTGAAACTGTCCGAGCTGAAAAACCCGCCTGATCTGGCCCACGCCCGTATCTATGACCGTATTCTGGAACGGTGTGCGCCGATTCTTT
>URWB01000153.1 GCA_900551415.1 uncultured Eubacteriales bacterium | reverse complement strand
CGCCTCGCGCAGAGGCAAATATTTTCTCTGCAAACTTCCTTGGAACCTGGCGGCTTGAAATTTCGGCGCAGGCAAGGCCGCAGGACGAAATCTTACTGGACGTAAGGCGAGGACGAGAACGAAGCATGCGTTGAAATTTCAGCTCGTCCAGGCATATGTGCTCTTGTCAACTGAAGGTAGAAGAAAACTGCTACTCCATATTTTTGAGCGCCTCGCCCAGCGGGATCTTGCGGATCCGGCGCGTTTGTACCAGATAGACCACCGCGTAGCAGGCCGCGCCGGTTGCCACCATCGCCGGATAGATCCACGGCGCGACGTAATATGTCAGCCATCCGTTGAATTTTTGCATCATAAGGTAATATACGCACCTGATAAACCGATTGCTGAGCGGCAGGCTGACCAGCAGCGAAGCCAGCATCACAATCCCTGTCGTCAAGTTATACAACCTTGTGATCTCGCCGTTGCTGTACCCCAAGATCTTCGTCATGGAGATCGCCTGCACATTCTTTTCGATGACCTGCTTGGACAACAGGTAAATGACCACCAGATAGAGGATCACCGCGAAGAACATCAGCATCCAAAATGACTTGCTCATGGAGTCGGACAGTTGGTCAGCCACTGTCGTCAGATCGTGCTCCGTAATGATCGTCGAAACAAAACTGTCGTCGATGTCATTCAGCTTTTGATCGGAGAAATACCCGCTGAAATAGTTCTCATCCTTGTCAAACATTTTTCGAAAATCATCGATATTCATAAACAACGCCAGCGTCGCCGGATAATGATAGCTTGCATCTACCGTAAAATCATAACTGTCCTCCGTGTACTTTTTCGTCAGCGTCACGCTATCCCCCTGCCGCACACCGTACTTTTCCATATAGCCGTCCGACAGCAGTACTTCGCCGTCCGGGATCGGCTCTCCAAAGTATTTGGAGTCTTCGCTGATGCCGTATACCGTGATCTCCTCGCCGTTCGGATTTTCCAAAGAAAGCACCGCGTACTTCTCCGCATCGTCCGCACTTGTCTCCACCGGCACCTTGAGGATATACTGGTAAGCCGCGATCTCAGAATCGAGCACCTCCCCTTTGAAATGATCCAAAAGTGGGCTCAGCATCAAACCGAAGAACAGCAGAAAGCTGGCCATTAGCACGCCCAGGAATAAGGTTAGATAAGCCGTCAGATTTTGCCTGATGACCCGCAGGCGAAAA
Source organism: uncultured Eubacteriales bacterium (assembly GCA_900551415.1). Taxonomy (GTDB): domain Bacteria; phylum Bacillota; class Clostridia; order Peptostreptococcales; family Anaerovoracaceae; genus CAG-238. Next base: position 3,230 of record URWB01000153.1, on the reverse strand, counting down.
CGTGTCATGAAGCTGAAATGCCGCAGCGGCATGACTTTTTTCGCTTTGCGAACCGAAAGCTCGTGACGCAGGAACTGCAGCGGCGGCAATTTCATTGTCGCGCAGAGCACTAGGAGGATCACAACCATGACGATGATGCACGGAATGACGGTCGTCAAAACAAAGGCACGGGAATTCCACAGGGTCTCGTAGGTCGGCAGTGAATAGCTGTGATAGTACATGTCTACCACCATGCCTTTAAAGAGTGTATAGCCGAGCACATTGCCGATCACCGCCGAAAATAACGTGACCAGCGACGGCAGAATCATATAATGCCGCACCAGCTCGCCGCGGCTGTAGCCGGAGGCACGCAGTGTTCCGATCGTACCGGCTTCACGCTCGATCGTATTTCTGGTCGTCACACCGAAGATGAAAGCCAAAATTGCCATGACGATATACAGCATCGTGATGACCATCACCTGATCGCCGCCGATGTCATCTCCGGTGAAGATGATTGCCTGGTTGTTTCCGGCTTTGACAAAATCGGTCAAAAGACCGCTCTTTGCCAGAATATCCTTGAGCTCATCACCCTTGTCGGAAGCGGCGGCATCGCTCAGACTGCGGTCGTCGTTGACCCAGGCATAGGTATATTTGATGTGAGCATCCGTCAGCCTGTTAAAGGCCGCATCTGTCACGCAGGCGACTGTAAAGGTGCTGGCATTGAACATCATATCCGTATTGTTCTTAAACAGCGCGCTGTAATCCGAAAAAGCAACCACGCCGCTGACTGTAAAAAGCTTATCGTCCAGATGCATCTCATCGCCGATCGCAATTTCGTTGTTCTCCGCGTACAAGCGATCGATCACGATTTCATCGTCTGCCTCCGGCATACTTCCCTCCATCAGGCAAATGCGGTCGACCGCCGTACGCGGCTTGTAGATCCGCACACTGCTCGTGTCCGAAAGTTCAAAATCTTTATACCATAACGGATAGATTCGTACGTCTTTCGCTTCCAGTTCCTCCTGCAGCGGCTCCGGAAGTTCTGTGGCTAAGGTAAAATGCCCGTCCTCGACGGTATATTTTTCAAAGCTGTCATTATAAGCACCCTTCATGCTACCGCCGGCGACCAAAAAGCCGGAAACAAAGCCGATGGTCAGCGTCAGGAATAGAAGCAGTGCCAGATACTTGCCGATGTCTTGCTTTAATTCCCGCGGAACGCGCTTATTCAGCGGATTTTTTTTCTTCGTTCTTTTCATGCTTTCCCCGCCTCTTTTCTACCATTCCAGCTCGGCAGCCGGAATCTTGACGGCAGTTTCGTCTATGCTGCGGATCTGCCCGTCACGCAGCCGCACGACCTGATCGGCCATGTGCCGGATCGCGTCATTATGTGTAACCAAAATCACAGTACAGCCGAACTTTTGATTGACTTCCTCAATCAGCTTGAGGATCTCCTTGGAAGTATTGTAATCTAGCGCACCGGTCGGTTCATCGCAGAGCAGAATGTCCGGATTCTTGACCACAGCTCTGCCGATCGCTGTTCGCTGCTGCTGTCCGCCCGAAAGCTGATTCGGAATCTTATTCAGATGTTCCCACAGTCCCAGCGTCTTTAAGATCTCATCGATGTCCAGCGGGTGTTCGGATAGATATGCGCCGGTTTCGATATTTTCCTTGACCGTCAGGTTTGGGATCAGATTATAGGACTGGAACACATAGCCCAGATGACGCCTCCGATATTCAGTCAATTGCTTTTCGTTCATGCTGCGCATCGCTTCGCCGTTGATGGAAACGCTGCCGCTGTCCGGTGTTTCGATTCCACCGATGATATTGAGCAGCGTGGATTTGCCGGAACCGGACGGCCCCAGCAGTACGCAGATCTTGCCTTTTTCTACGCCGAAACTGATGCCCTTGAGCACCTCGGTCTGATTATCCCCTGCTCCGAACGATTTGCGGAGCTCTTGAATTTGTAGATACATCATATCGCCTTTCTTACCTGTATGCAGATTTTCTATTGGATGCCCTGCGCGTAAAGACAACGCATGGCTTTTGACTATGCTCCCATGCTTTTCATTCATAGTTAGCACATGCTAACTATGAATGAAAAAAAGGCTAACTGAAACACATCGGCATGTGTTTCCAGTTAGCCAAAACTAACTTCTTGTCTATCATACCACTTTTTGCAGTCTTGTCAATAGCCCGGCAGCAAAACAATGCAAAGATAGCAGAAGCGAAACATGCAGTAATGCTATTTTCGCAGCATCGCGAAGTCGATCTGCCGCTCCGCGGGCCTTGCGTCGAGTACGCGGATCCGCACCTGCTCGCCGAGCTGGTACGGGCGGCGGAGATCACGCGCAAACACCATGCCTTCCACCGTATTCGGCAGCTCGACATAAACGCCGAATTCCGTTACGCCGCTGACGATACCGTCATATTCCTCACCGATATGATCCAGCATGTACTCACATTTTTTAAGCTTTTCGACTTCCCGCTCCAGCTCCTGCGCCTTGCGCTCGGTCCGGGAGGAGATCTCCGCCGCCTCCTGCACATCGTGTCGATACTTTTTCAGCTTTGCTTCCGTCATGCGATTGTTGATGGCTGCTTTGATCACGCGGTGGATCATCAGATCCGGATAGCGACGGATCGGCGAAGTAAAATGGCAATAATATCGGAACGCAAGGCCAAAATGCCCGTCACATTCCGGGCTGTAATAAGCCTTCTTCATCGTCCGCAGTATCACACGGTTGACGACCGCCTCATAAGGCTCGTCAGCGATCGTGTCAATGATATCGGCCAAGGTTTTCGGATAGATATTGTCCGGATTTCCCTTCAGATGGATACCAAAATTCATCAGGAAAGCCTTTAAGTCCATCATTTTTTCCGGGTCCGGCTTTTCGTGCACGCGATAGACGAACGGATAGTTCATCCAGTAAAAATGCTCCGCTACTGTTTCGTTGGCGATCAGCATAAATTCCTCAATCAGGCGATTCGCACTGCGGCGCTCTGCCGGACGGATCGCAATCGGATGCTCGCAAGCATCCAGAACGATCTCCGACTCCGCAAAATCAAAATCCAGACTGCCCCGCTGTTTCCGCTTGTCGCGAAGTACGCGTGCCAATTCCCCCATCGCGCGGATATCCGTCAAGAGCGGCGCGTATTTGGCACGCAGCGCCGGTGTCTCATGTTCCAAAAGATCCGACACGTCATCATAGACCATGCGCGCCTTGGAATTGATGACAGACTCCGCGAGCTCGTGA
>URWB01000152.1 GCA_900551415.1 uncultured Eubacteriales bacterium | reverse complement strand
CGGATTCAGACGTTTTTTGATTTCTCTGACTTCTTTTTGGTTCATATTTATGATACTTCCTTTGCTTATTGTAGAATTTTGATATATATCCGCGAATGATCCTCGATGTTTTCGCGGAGACGCGGGCAAAAAAATCCGCCTGCAACTATCTTACTACCGCGGCGGCAGTGCCGTCAATCGTTTTTCGACCAGAGGAGAGAAAGGTCTTTCGGTTTTATGTCAGATGTGGTAGAATACAAGGGCAGACAGCAAAAATAATTTCCTTTTCACAAAAAGAAAAAAATACATGATGAGGTGACAAAATGAATATTTTATTGATTTCGGGAAGCCCGCATCCGGAGGGTACCACTTCGGTACTGACCAAAGCTTTTACCAAAGGAGCGGAGAGTTCCGGCCACGAGGTTTATCATTTCAACGCCGGACAGAAGGAAGTACATCCGTGTATCGCCTGTGAACGATGCCACAGCGCGGTATCGGCGTGTGTGTTCCGCGATGATTTTGATGAGATGCGGGATAAGCTGATCGAGGCGGATGCTGTTGTTTTCGCTTCGCCAATTTATTATTATGGCTTGACTGCGCAGCTTAAGGCAGTGATCGACCGTTTCTATGCCATCAACGAGCAGCTTCGCACAGCGAAAAAGACAGCGCTTTTGATGGCTTGCGGCGATAACACCATGGAATCTGCAGAATGCGCGGCATCGCCGTTCTACGGCATGGCGGACTATTTGGGATGGGAAATCGCGGATGTGATCGCGGCGAAAGGGTGTTATACTGCGGAAGACGTGATCAACACCGAATATCCGGATCAGGCGTATGAACTTGGACGGACGATCCTCGGCGTGCCGCAGCCAAAGGAGAACGCGGACGCCGCCGGCAGTCTGGAGGAACTGGTTGCCAGATTTGCGAACTTTTCTGATCTTGCGGACGAAATCATTCGGGAGACACAGGAAAAAGAAGGATTCTTAGAGGGATACAATGATTAAAGCCGCGGCGCGAAAGGCCGATGACAAGGCAGAACCGGAGGCGGCGGTATGAAAAAGATTGCTGTTTACCTTGCACTGATCAATCTGTTGACCTTCGCGGCCTACGGCATCGACAAGTGTAAAGCACAAAAAAACGCCTGGCGTATCAAAGAGTCTACGCTGCTGCTTCTGGCGGCGGCCGGCGGCTCGGTCGGCGCGCTGCTTGGTATGCAGATCTTTCGGCACAAGACGAAGCATCCGAAGTTTACCGTCGGCGTACCGCTGATTCTGCTCGTGCAGATCGGGCTTGCGGTATGGTGGGTTTTGCACTAAAAAACTGTGAAAAAATATACATAATCTTAATTTTATAATCATCAAGCTTACGGATAAAAAGATTAAAAACCGTGAGTTTGATGATTTTTTTATCTATATAAACAAAAAATATAAAAAAATATTAAAAAAATCGATAAAAATATGAAAAAAGGTATTGCATTTTTATTCATAACGTCGTATAATCAAACCTGTTGTTGGGGAAAGGCAAGGAAACGGAGCCTGACCCGACGTACAAAATTGTTTATAGAAGCAAAAGTTCAAATAAAGAACGGAAAGGAACGAAAACAAAATGAAAAAAATCACAAAAGCATTATCCCTCGTCATGATCATGACCCTATGTATTTTTACACTCACCGCATGCGGCGGCAGTGATGACGCGAACGCGGGCGCAGACACCGAGAAGGAAGCAATGACTACGCTCGTATTTGGCACCTCTGCGGACTATGCACCGTTTGAATTCATGTATCCGGATGAAAACGGCGATATGGTTTACGGCGGCATTGATGTAGAAGTCGCGCAGTACATCGCCGATTACATGGGCGTGAAGCTGCAGACCGAAAACATGTCTTTCAATAACCTGTTGACCGCGCTGAACAAGGGACAGTTTGACATCGTACTGGCTGACATCGAAGCCACTGACGAGAGAAAAGAAGCTGCTGATTTCTCAAATCCGTATCTGACAGAGCTCGCGCCGCAGTTCCTGGTAAAAAAGGAAAACGTGGATCAGTACAAGTCCTACAGCGATTTTGAAGGTAAGACCATCGGCGCGCAGGCAGCAACGACGAAGCTGGAGATCATCAGTAAGATTCCGGATGTCAACGCGGTTTCCCTGCAGAGCGTTCTTGACCTGATCAAAGAAGTTTCCTACGGCAAGGTTGACGCGATCCTTGTAGACGGTTCCGTCGCGCAGCAGTATCAGGCAACCAACGATGATCTGACAGCTCTGAGTTTCGATGAACTTGGCACGTCCGCGGATGTCTGCGTCGCGGTCGCCAAGGGTGACCCAAAGGGACTGCTGCCAAAAATCAATGAAGCAATCGCGAAGATGACTGAAGAAAACAAAGTTGAGGAATTCAAGCAGAACGCGAATGCACTCGCGGATGTATGGCAGGAAGTCAGCGCTCCGGAAGAAGAATGATGCATAAGCAGGAAAAATTTATCCGAAAATTGAACCTCTGATATAGAAAGGAACTTGTATCTATGTTTTGGGATTGGTGGCAAAGCCTGTTTACAGACATGCCCGCATATGCGTTTTTTAACTTCAAATTTTTGCCCAAGTATGGATATGCAGTGATTCAGGGTGTGGAATACACCCTGATTCTTTCTGTCGTATCTGTATTGCTGGCAGTCCTGCCGGCGCTGCTTCTGGCAACCATGCGTCTGAGCAGATGCACGCCGGTACGCTGGCTGTCCGGCGCTTATATCGCAGTCTTCCGCTCGACGCCGATGCTGGTGCAGCTGATCATCATTTATTACGGCGTGTTTAACGCGATTCTAGTGCCGAAATTCCTGATTTTTGGCTTCCTCGACTCCACGCGCTTCATTCCGGGTGTCGTGGCGCTGGCCCTCAACAGCTCGGCTTATGTCGCGGAAATTTTTCGTGCCGGTATTTTGGCTGTGGACAGCGGGCAGATGGAAGCCGCGCGCTCGCTTGGACTTTCGCAGGCGCAGAGCATGCGTCTGGTAATCCTGCCACAGGCGATTAAGAATGTCCTGCCGGCACTGGCGAATGAGGTCGTAACGATGATCAAGGAGAGCTCCATCTGCATGATGCTCGGCATGGGTGAGATCATGTTCGCGGCGCAGACTATCAGCGGCAGCACCTATATCACCATCGGCCCGTACATGTTGGCGGCGATCATCTATTTTGCCATCAACTATCCGACATCCAAAGTCATCGAACACATCGAAAGGAGGATGCGTCGTGGGGACAAACACTGATATCATCATCTCGGTCAAAGATTTAGTCAAAGAATACAATCATGGGGACGTCGTGGCGCTGGATCACTGCGATCTGGAAGTAAAAAAAGGCGAGGTGGTCGCGATTATCGGGCCGTCCGGCTCCGGCAAGTCCACCCTGCTAAGGAGTCTCAATCTGCTCGAGGAACCGACCGCCGGGGAGATCTATTTTGAGGGCGTGGAGCTGTCGTCCAAAAAGGTCGACATCAATCGGCATCGGCAGAAGATGGGAATGGTGTTCCAGCACTTCAATCTTTTCCCGCATAAGACGGTGCTCGAAAACATCATGATGGCACCGGTGACCCTCAAACTCAAAACGCCGCGGGCGGCACAGGCGCAGGCTTTGAAACTGCTAGAGCGTGTCGGATTGGCGGATAAAAAAGACGAATATCCAAACATGCTTTCCGGCGGACAGAAGCAGCGTATCGCGATCGTGCGTGCGTTGGCGATGGAGCCGGAGGTCATGCTCTTTGACGAACCGACATCCGCGCTCGACCCGGAGATGGTCGGCGAGGTATTGGATGTCATGCGGGAATTGGCGCGTGACGGTATGACCATGATCGTCGTGACACACGAGATGGGCTTCGCGCGGGAGGTTGCCGACAGGGTGATCTTCATGGCGGACGGCAGCATTGTCGAGGAAGGTACGCCGCGCAAAATTTTCGATACGCCAAAAGAAGAACGCACGCAGAATTTTCTTTCCAAAGTACTGTAAGACGCGAGATTTCGCGCTTGCTCCCGGGCGCATAAATGAAAGCAGAACCGCTTTAGGGACAGACCGACAGGACAAAAACATGCAAGAACGAATCCTTTCGAGCACGCATACGATGTTACAGAATCGTATACGAAAACACAATCGAAAGGATTTTTGATATGGAAAAACAGAAAACTATGGCGGATCTTTTACCCGGAGAAAAGGGGACGGTTCGCGGCCTCAAGGCGGAGAGCGGTATGCGGCGCAGGCTGCAGGATCTTGGCCTGATTGAGGGAACAAAGATTGCGTGTGTCGGTCAAAGCCCGCTTGGTGATCCTCGCTGTTTTCTGATCCGCGGCGCTGCAATCGCGATTCGCGAAGCGGATTGTGAGGCTGTCGTGGTCGAAGCGGAAACACGTCGAAAAAAAACAATCGCGCTGGCAGGAAATCCGAACGTCGGAAAATCGACGCTCTTCAATGCGCTGACAGGGCTGCGCCAGCATACGGGAAACTGGGCCGGCAAGACAGTCGGAAGCGCCTTCGGT
>URWB01000151.1 GCA_900551415.1 uncultured Eubacteriales bacterium | reverse complement strand
AAAAGATCAAAGACGGCGATGTGGATGCTGTGCTGCAGAGCACCTTTTCTTATGCAAAAGCAAATGCATTTTTCCAAAAATGATGCGGTTCATCGAATGATTTCGGTGGGCGATATTTTTCGTTCTGCGAACGCGAAGCCTGTCAGCATGCAGATATCTTATGCCATCGCGCATGATAATGCAGGCAAAAGGTAGTCTTTTTTGTTTTTTTGTGATAAAATATTCTATATAAACTTTCAGTTGACAAGACATTTTTGTCCCGCTGAATCAGAAAAAAGCAAACGGAGTAATGTATGATACGAATTTTAGATAAATCCATTGCCGACAAAATCGCGGCGGGTGAGGTGATTGAGCGTCCGGTCTCCATCGTCAAGGAACTGGTGGAAAACGCTTTGGATGCCGGTGCTTCCTCTGTGGTTGTGGAGATTAAGCACGGCGGCAAGTCCTATATCCGCGTGACCGATGACGGCTGCGGCATTCCGGCAGATCAAGTTGAAACGGCGTTTCTGCGCCACGCGACCAGCAAAATCGAGACCGCAGAGGATTTGAACGCCATTGAAACGCTGGGCTTTCGCGGGGAAGCGCTGGCTTCGATCTGCGCAGTGACAAGATGTGAGCTTGTCACCAAATGCCCGGAGGCAAAGACAGGAACGCGTCTCGTTCTCCATGGCGGCGAGATGGTCGCCAAAGAAGCGACCGGCTGTCCGGACGGCACCACCATCCTCATTACGGATCTGTTCTATAATACGCCCGCCAGACTCAAATTTATGAAAAGCGACGGCGCGGAAAGCGGCCTGATCATCGACTTTCTTTCGCAGATGGCGCTTGCCTATAAAGATGTAAAGTTTCGACTGATCAACAATGGCAAGGTGCTGTTTGCCACGACAGGAGACGGGAATCGCTTGAACAGCATCATTCGGATTTATAAAGATGTGGATGCCAAAAACATGGCGCCGCTTGCCTATCAAGAGGGCAGCATGGCACTGGAAGGCTATATTTCCACGCCTGCCTTCTCCAAAACCACGAGAGGCAGTCAGATTTTTTTCGTCAACGGTCGCGTGGTAAACAGCAAGGTCATGGAAAAAGGCGTCACGCTAGGTTATCAGGAAAGGCTGTTTGAAGGACGTTATCCGGTGGTCTATCTGTTTTTATCGACCGATCCCGCGGCGCTGGATGTCAATATTCATCCGAACAAGCGGGAAGTACGGTTTGACCATGAAAATGAAATCGCAGCATTTATTTCCCGGGGAATCATATCCGCGCTGGCGACCGAAAGCGCGGTCGTGGACGCGGGCAATCTCTTTAACAGCAAGGAAGAACGGGCATTGTCCGGCACAAGGGTATACGAAAGAGTGTTCAGCGCGCTGCGCGAAAATACAGAGCCCACGACAAAGACGCCGACCTCCGCACAAGATAAAAACATATTTAAATATAAGCAGGAAACGGAGACTCCCAAGGCAAAAGAAGAACAAGTTGACATAAAACAGATACTGTCAAGCATTAAAAATCCTGCGGATGCATCGCCAAAAACATCGACGCACACATCACAGCCCGCGACGGCAGAGATACCGCTTCGGCATGATACATCTGCGCATCAAGCTGCTCCGTTTCAACGAGAGATTTTGGCAGAGAACATGGCGCAGGCAAGCGCTGCCGCACCTCCGGCAGCAACGCAAACAACAAGTGAGAACGGGAATACGGATATGCACACGGATTGCTCCCCGCATTTATCCGTAGAGCAGCCGAGCCTGCGGCCGTTTGATTTTAGCGCACTACGCGCCACAGGCGTGATTTTTAACACCTATATCACCGCCGTCGATGAAAAGAACTTTTATCTGCTCGATCAGCACGCGGCGCATGAGCGAATCTTTTACGAAAAGCTGGTCGGCGAGTATGAACAGAGTGAAAAGTCCAAGCAGATGCTGATGCTGCCGCTCTTGATCCATGTGTCTCTGGCGGCGCGGGAGGATCGATTTGACTGGTTCGACGCGCTGAACAAGATGGGCTTTACCATGGAAGAATTCGGGGACGGAACTTATCGCGTCTCTGAAATCCCTATGTTTATGGAGTTGACCGAGGCAGAGGACTTTATCCGTCATTTTATCGACAATATCAAGGATTCTACCGATTTATCCAATCGCGTTGTCATCGACAAGCTGATTACGATGTCCTGCAAAGCGGCTGTCAAAGCCCATGATGCGTTGAAACCGGAGGAGATCACCGCCTTGCTGCACACCCTCGCCAAGTGCCGGAATCCGTTTAGCTGCCCGCATGGCAGACCAACCTTCATCAAACTGACGGAATATGAGATTGAGAAAATGTTCAAGCGCGTGTAATCGTTTCGGAATAATAAGAAAAGAAAACAGAAAAACGGAAAGGAAACAGCTTATGCGGCAGATCATTGTGGTCGCGGGACCGACCGCCGTCGGCAAAACGAAATACGCCATCGCGATTGCGAAAGCGGTCGGCGGAGAGATCGTCTCCTGCGATTCCATGCAGCTTTACAAATATATGAATATCGGCAGCGCAAAACCGACCCAAGAAGAACAGCGTGAGGTCAAGCATTATCTGGTCGATGAAATCGATCCAAGAGAGCCTTTCTCGGTCGCGAAATACCGAGCGCTTGCAAAACAGGCGATCGAAGAGATTTTCCAAGGTGGGAAAGTGCCTGTCATCAGCGGCGGCACCGGGCTTTACCTCAACGCGCTGCTTTACGAAATGGATTTCAGCAACGCGCCGCAGGACACTGCGCTTCGCAAGAACCTGGAAGAAGAAGCGGAACTGTTTGGAAGCGCCTACCTGCACAAAAAACTGGAAGCAATCGACCCCAAAACAGCGGCGCGCATCCACCCAAACAACACCAAAAAACTGATTCGCGCGCTGGAGGGCGCAGCAAACGGAAATCCAATCACGGATTTTCAGCAGTGCAGGCAAAAATGTAAGGATTATGACGCGATTTTAATCGGATTGACACGAAATCGTGATGTTTTGTATGATAGAATCAATCAAAGAGTGGACGTCATGGTTCGCGATGGTCTTTTTAAGGAGGTTGAAAACCTTTTGGAGATGGGACTTGCCGAAGAGGACATCTCGATGAAAGGCATCGGATATAAGGAAATCATCGGCTATTTTGACGGACTCTATACGGAAGATGAGGCCATCGACTTGATCAAAAAGAACAGCCGGCATCTCGCCAAGCGGCAGCTGACCTGGTTTCGGCGTTATGAGGATATGACCTGGTTCGATTTGGATGAATATCAAAATGACGAGGACGCGATACGGAGCATTTTATTATGGCTGAAAGAGAAATACGGATACACAACAAAAGTGACCGACCCGACAATGTAATCAAAAAGGAAAACGACATATATTTGGAATGCGAAAAGCTGGAGGACGGACTACCGCGATTTTTGCGCGGGTTTTTCTCGTATCTGAAGGGAAATGTGCTGCCTGCGACGAGGCTGGCTTATCTGCACGATATCATGTTTTTTTTCAAATATCTGATTGAAGAGACAGACCTGACGCAGGCGAAAACACCGGACAAAATCAAGCTTTCGGATTTGGAAGAGGTACAGGCGGTCGATGTCAATCTGTTTTTGGATTACTGCCGCAGATATAAAGTCGATACCGGAGACACCGTCTACGTTTACGAAAACTCCAACAAGTCTCTGGCACGTAAAAAATCCTCGGTATCGGTACTGTTCAAACAACTTTATCGCGACGAGCTGCTGGATAAAAATATTACCGACGGATCCGCGTGCCGCGTCCCGGCGAACGGGAGATCAAGGCGCTGCAGGATGACGAGGTGATGCTCATGCTGGACGCGGTTTCCGCGGGCAGCGGTTTGACCGAACGCGAGCATGCTTACTGGGAAAAAACGAAAAAGCGGGACAAAGCGATTTTAATCCTGTTTCTGACCTATGGGCTGCGGCTTTCGGAGCTGCAGCAGCTGAATATATCTTCGTTCAATTTTCACCGCGGAGAATTTATCATTTACCGTAAGCGCGGCAAGGAGTCTGTGATGCCGCTGAATCAGTCGGCAACCGCGGTGCTGCACGATTATATCGACAATGAGCGCGATCTGATCAGCATTTCCCGCGACGAGGACAGCGACGCGCTGTTCTTGTCACTGCAGGGCAGACGCATGACGGAACGGCAGATTCGGGAACTGGTCAAAAAATATACCGCCATCGCGCTTCACACGACCAAACGCGCCGGCTACAGTCCGCATAAACTGCGCGCTACCGCCGCGACCAGCCTGATCGGACGCGGCAATTCCATCTTTGACGTTGCCGCACTCCTAGATCACGAACAGGTCACGACCACCCAGCTTTACGCGAGACAGAAGATCAACGTGAAAAGAGACCTGGTGAAGGATATGGAGTGGGAAGAGGAGCGCACAGACAAATAAAATGCTGCATTTGTCCTCACTGCTGTGAATTGCTTTTACTCATCATTTGATTCACAGTGCCGCGAATCAAACTCGCGTTTGCAACGCTCAAACAGTGATTCCGCGCATGCTGTGAATCTGCTTGATATCGTATGCAATTCATGCAG
>URWB01000150.1 GCA_900551415.1 uncultured Eubacteriales bacterium | reverse complement strand
CTTTTGACTTAATGCGTTTTTAATGTAAAATTGATGCGTTAGAAATGCGTTGGCAATGCTCAGCAGCTAAATCAGCGTAGTGTTCTTTACACCGGACAAGGAGGGTTAAGCTGCTAACTGTTTACGTCCATTCCAGGCGTTTGCCCTTTTTAGCGCAGTCGGACAGATAGAAATTGACCAGCTTCTGATAGGGGATGCCGGTTTCTTCCGCCTGCTTTTTGAAGTACTCGGCCACGTCGGCATCCAGGCTGATGGTTACCTGCTTTTTGAGCCTGGCGGCATAGGGATTCTTTACGCCCTTTGAGAAGTCGTAATTTTCAAGCATGTTCATACCTCCATTTCCGTGTACTGTTCGGTTTCGATTCGAGTAGCTTTTCTGGCAGAAATAATGCGGATGATATCATCCTCACCACGGATACAATGACACACCATCAGCAGCCGTGCCATGGCGCTGAAACCAAGCAGAATAAAACGCTCCTCATCCTGCGAATGCTCAGGATCTGGGATTACAACGGCCTCATCGTCATAGAATGCGGTTTCTGCTTCCTCAAACGAAATGCCGTGTTTCTTTTTGTTGATTGTGTTTTTATTTTCGTCCCACTCAAATTGCAGCATGCGCTTACTCCTTTAGCGGCTCAGATTGGAAAATACGCATTACTTGCTTAGATCATGCTCGGTCAGCCTGGCTTCGCCGGCGTCGATCTGGGAGGTAATGCGCGCCACATTGGATGCGGAGCAGAAGGGATCGGCGCTTACCTCAAAGGGAATACGGCGCTCGCGGCTGACCTTGGCGGCAAACATGGTGAATGCGGCGGTCATGGTGAGGCCCATTTCCTTGCAGACGCTTTCCATGCTCTTTTTCAAATCGCTGTCCATGCGGAAATTGACCATGGTCATTTCAGCCATGATGAACACCTCCATTGTGTAAAGCAATAATCATTGCTTTGCTTTACATGATTATTATATGCCGATGCGCGGAAACCGTCAACAGGAATTTTATGGAAACATGCTGCTTTCAATTGACATGCCCCTGCGCGCCAGCATACAATAAAGGCACAGCTGGGCCCGCGAGTAAACGATACGGAGGCAGCCCATGAAAACTGAAAAGGAACTGCGCAGCGCGCCGGGCGCGGCGGAATACAGGCGGTGGATTGCGCAGCTGCTGGAGGCAGTGCAAAGCCCGGAGATCCTGCAGCGCGTATACGCGATACTGGCGAGGGCCTATCGGGAAGGGAAGTAGCGGGCGTTGACAATGGAGCGGAAATAGAATATGATGCATGCACGGAGGAAATGCAAATGATGGACTTTCAGACGTATTTGAAGCAGCAGCTGGCGGATCCGGAATTCCGGAAGGAATATGAGGCGCTGGAGGATGAAATGAACGCGATCCGCGCGCAGCTTCGTGCACAGATTGATATAGAAAAACGCATCCAGAAGACAATGCTGAAGGGAGAAGAGGACAATGGATAAAAAGAGAGTCGCGCAGATTAAAGAGCAGTTTGATCTTGTCATACATAATAATGGAACTGTTAAAGTTGAATACTGGTATGCGCGTGAGTTAATGCCTTTGCTGGGATATGAACGATGGGAGAATTTTGATAAAGCCATTTCCCGAGCAATGGATTCCTGCGAAACCAGCGGTATCGAAGTTTCTGATCATTTTCGTGAGGTCACGAAAATGATCGGAACCGGCAAGGGTGCACATAGATCTGTCAAGGATTATATGCTTACTCGTTATGCTTGTTATCTGCTTGCGCAAAACGGTGATCCTAAGAAAGAGGAAATTGCTTTTGCTCAAAGCTACTTTGCAGTCCAAACTCGGAAGCAGGAATTAATAGAGGAACGTATTGCATTGATTGAGCGTACTGAAGCGCGTGGCAGATTGCGCGAATCAGAAAAACGACTTTCGCAAAATATCTATGAACGCGGTGTTGACGATGCCGGGTTTGGTCGTATTCGTTCTAAAGGCGATCAGGCGCTGTTTGGTGGACATACTACGATGGAAATGAAAGCACGCTTGGGAGTAAAAGACAATCGGCCTCTAGCAGATTTCTTGCCTACTTTGACAATAGCAGCAAAAAACCTGGCTACAGAAATGACAAATTACAATGTAGAAGAAAAGGATTTGCAAGGTGAAGGAGCTATTACTGGCGAACATGTGCAGAACAATCTTTCTGTCCGTGAAATGCTTAGCCAGCGAGGTATTAAGCCCGAGGCATTACCGCCTTCTGAAGATATCAAAAAGCTGGAAAGGCGTGTAAAGTCGCAAGAAAAAAAGCTGGCTTCACAAGCGGGAAAGCTGCCTGAACCTACAGAGAATGAGGACAACTATTAAAATTAATGGTATCTTGACATATAAAAAGGAGCGCTGCGTGCGCTCCTTTTTTGCATGAAAAAAAGTCCCACCTTGGTCCGCATGCGCAATGAAGCGCCTCAGCGTGGTGGGCTCGATCTGGTATATTATATGCGCATTTCGGGCGCACGGCAAGCGCAAATTTTCGTGATGTCAGCTGCGCTCAGGCGGGGCAGCTTCCGCGCCTTCGTTTGCGGGCGCGCGCTGGACAAGGTTCTTGCGGAACAAAGCGGCAATGCGCTTATGCTCCTTGATGACAGCGGGATCGGTACGCTTGGCGGAAAACTCCTCCACCTTATCCGGCGCGACGGTGAGGATGGGACGAACGGGGCGCTGATAGCGCATGCGGCAAGCCTCCTTTCAGGTTGGAAGGAGTATATGCCGGAAAGGCCGGGAAGTCAAGGGCTATTATGTGCGCTGGGAAAGATCGTCGCTTTGCATAGGCAAGCCCACTACATAAATCAGGCCGAGAAGGCTGAGAAAAAAGCCTGTCCAGAAATAGCCGGTGTAGCCCTTCTTGACGGCCAGCTTATGGGATAGGACACCAGAGATAATTTGTCCGGCAAGCACAATCAGAAACGGGAACAGCGTTGCAAGCAGCGCGGCGAGGGGTGACAGGGCATCGGAATACATACTGCTGATTTCCTTTCTTTTGCAAGTGGTTTAGATGATGGTGGGCTGCTGCTTTCGATCAACAGCAGGCTTGGGCAGGGCAGGCAAGCCGGCGACATAAATCAGACCAAAAGCGTTTCTCCCATCCTTTGTAGATTGATAATAGTATACTATTTTTTACCAGTTTACAAAATAGAAAGGATGGCACCAATATGGACAACGTGATCACTGCATATGTGGAAGAACGGGACGGAATGATGATAGTTACGATTCGCTATCCTGACGGTGTAGCTCCTGACGAACAATCCTGCGAACGGCTGCTTCAAGCGCTGCGTCAAGCTGTGGCTGATCTGCAGCGGCAGAAACAACTGCCTTGATCTCCTGCACGCCCTCTGGTAATTCGGGGGGCGTTTCTTTTTTTATTTCTACATCCATCGGTACGCGGCCGAGGATATAATCGGTGGAGACACCAAAGAAGTCGGCCATCTGGCAGAGTGTATCTGTGGACACATCTCTTTCGCCGCGTTCCCATCCGGCATAGGCACGCTTTGTGACATGCAATGCGTTAGCCATTTCATCCTGCGTGATTCTCCGCTCCTCGCGCAACTGCTTCAAAATACGACCATTCATGGGTGATTCCTCCTTTTCCCTCCTGTTTATATGATACACGCAAAATGCGAATAAAAAAATGGATATTTTGTTCATTATTATATTGACACGATGAACAATTTGCGTATAATTATAGAAGAAAGGAACATAATGCGTGCATCGGAGGTGAAAAAATGACTATCCAACAGTTAGATCAAAAATATGAATTTAGCAGAACAAAGACTGCTGCAGATTCCGGTATGAGTTATCCAGCGGTTATCAAATTTTTTCAAGGCGCACCGGCAACTGTCAAGACCGCCGCCGCGATCATCAACGCGCTGCCGATCACCCCGATTGAGCGTGCGGCGCTGATTGAGACGATGTTTCAGCCCAAGGGCGAAGAAGCTGCGGCTGATGCACAACCATAACAAGAAAAAGAAAGAGCAGAGGATGAAGGGTTGATCCGCAGTATTCTTTGGGACTGGTTGCGGGAGCAGCAGAAAGCACGGTGAGATGAAAGGTCAACGGGAGCAAACAACACTGCGCCTGCCCCGGGCGCTGATGGATCAGCTGCGGGAGCAGGCGCAGGAGAGGGGCGATAGCGTGAATGAGACAATCATTCGTTATCTGCGGCTGGGGCTGGAAGCGGAATCGCGCCGTTTTGAGCCTCGTAACGAGAAACGGCCTCCTTCATGAGCATTTCGATTTCCTTGTTGATGGAGCGTCCGTTTTCGGCGGCAATTACCTTGAACTTATCCATGATGGATTTATCCACGCGAAGCGGATACGGATTGGCCTGCGGCATGGAAATCACCCTCTTTCTACTTAGATATCAAAAGTATATCACGGCGCAGAAAATAAAGAAAGTGTTCAAAAAGATATCATTTAGATATTGACAGCGACGGCTGCACCGTGTAGAATGTAGATATCAATAAGATATCTAATAGGTGATGCAGATGCGTTTTCTGATCAGCGTGCCGGAGGGGCTGCACAGCGAGCTGCGTGCTGAGAGCCTGCGTCGTGGGCA
>URWB01000149.1 GCA_900551415.1 uncultured Eubacteriales bacterium | reverse complement strand
GTTCTTCATCTCGGTACGGGTGCCGAAAGTCTCGGAACCGACCTCTCTGACGGAAAGGTTGACATCGGCACGCATGGAGCCTTCCTCCATCTTGCAGTCGGACACTCCCAGATATTTGAGGGTGGATTTCAACTTCGTCAGGTACGCGATGACTTCCTCACTGCTGCGAAAATCCGGCTCGGACACGATTTCCAGAAGCGGTACGCCGCAGCGGTTGTAGTCCGGATAAGAGACGTCGCCGAACGGTGAATGCACCAGCTTGCCCGCGTCTTCCTCCATGTGGATCTCGTGAATCCGGATATCCTTTTCTTTGCCGGACGCTGTGGTGATATGCACCTTGCCGTCTCTTGCAAACGGCAGATACAGCTGGGAGATCTGGTAGGCCTTCGGTAAGTCGGGATAAAAATAGTTTTTGCGGTCGAATTTGTTGTAGCGGGTGATGTCGCAGTTCAGCGCGATCCCTGTCTTGACCGCGTACTCCAGCACCTGCTTATTGAGCACCGGCAGGCTTCCCGGCTGTCCTGTGCAGACCGGGCAGCAGTGAGTATTCGGCTCTCCGCCGAACGCTGTTGTACAGGAACAGAAAATTTTCGTCTTTGTGTTCAGTTCTACGTGGACTTCCAGTCCCATCACAATTTCCCAGGCCATCTATCTCACCTCCTGTGTGCCGCATGGTGTGCCGCATGATGTTCCGCTCATATCGCGCGCTATGTCGCCTTGCGCACCGCCGGGTCGTTTCCGATGAAAATCGGTCATCTGCTGGAACGCATAGCCGATATTCAGGACTTTTTGGTCTCCCAGCGCCGGTCCGATGATCTGCACTCCGATCGGCATACCCGCCTTGTCGAAGCCTGCCGGAACACTCAAGCCCGGCAGACCCGCAATGTTGACAGAAACCGTAAAAATATCGGATAAATACATTTGCAGCGGATCTTTGAAGCTATCCCCTAATTTCGGCGCGGTTGTCGGCGCGGCCGGCAGCAGGATCGCGTCACAGGTCCGAAAGATCTCGTCAAACGCTTTTTTGATCAGCGCCT
Organism: uncultured Eubacteriales bacterium; assembly: GCA_900551415.1. Lineage (GTDB taxonomy): Bacteria > Bacillota > Clostridia > Peptostreptococcales > Anaerovoracaceae > CAG-238. The sequence continues at coordinate 3,563 of URWB01000149.1, read as the reverse complement.
TGACCTGCAGTGCTTTCTTGTAATACGCGTCATAGTAACCGGAGCTGAGGACGAAGGTCCCCAAAAGGATTCTCTTTTTGACCTCGCTGCCAAATCCCTCTGCTCTGGTCTTACAGTACATTTCCATCAAGTCCTCGTAGCCCTCTGCCCGAAATCCGTACTTCACGCCGTCGAAGCGGGACAGGTTGGAGCTCGCTTCCGCTGCCGCGATGATATAGTAGGTCGGGATCACGTACTGCAGAAAACTCATGCTGACGCGACTGATCTTCGCGCCTGCGCTTTCTAAAATCCCTGCCATATCCAGGGTCGCCTGGCGGACGTCATCCTCTACGCCTTCTTCGATACAATCCGGCACCGCGATCCGTGTGCCGCAGATATTCCCATCCAGCCCTGCCAGATAATCCTTTGGCTGCATGCTGTCAGGAAGAGAGGTTCCGTCTTTTTCGTCCTTGCCGCTGAGGATATCCATCATGGCCGCACAGTCTGCCACGTCCCTTGCGATCGGTCCGATCTGATCCAGAGACGATGCGTAAGCGATCAGACCATACCTGGAAACCGTACCGTAGGTCGGCTTAAAACCGGTCACGCCGCAATAGGAAGCCGGCTGCCGGATACTGCCGCCGGTATCGGAGCCAAGCGCGACAAGCGCCTCTCTCGCTGCCACGGCAGCGGCGCTGCCGCCGGAGGAGCCTCCCGGCACATGCGTCGTGTTCCAAGGGTTACGCGTCGGTCCGTAGGCGGAAGTCTCAGTGGTCGAGCCCATGGCGAACTCGTCCATATTGGTCTTTCCCAGCGGGAGCATGCCCGCCGCATGCAGCTTTTCCATCACGCTCGCGTCATAGAACGGCTTGAAATCTCCCAGTATTTTTGACGCGCAGCAGGTTTTTACACCCTTCGTGCAGATATTGTCTTTGATGGCGATCGGCACCCCCGCCAGCGGCGAAGCCGCTAATGCTAGATCACCGGCTTCGATGCGGCGCTGGATCTCCGCGGCGGCCAAAAGGATTTTTTCCTCCGCGTCTTTGTCCGTTTCCGCAGCTGCCGATCCGCTTGCTCCATAATCCTCCCGTCCCGGAAATGTCAGATAGGCATGCAGACTGCCGTCTGTTTTGTCTGCCTGTTCCATGACCGCCTTGACTGCCTCCACTGCGGTCAGCTTTCCTGCCTTGATGGCAGCTCCCAGTTCCAACGCTGTCATAGAAAGTATCTGTTCTGGTGTCTTTTTTATCATGGCGGCTTTTTGTCCGTCGGTTTCGATTTTCGTTCTATCCATCTTTTTTCTCCTGTGTTCATCAATTTCTCTTTGCATTGTCTGAAAAGTTCCTCTTTATCTGACTGATTCTTTTCCTTCTTTTCGTCATGCTTTCCCAAAGGTCAATCGATTGTTCTCGGCACCACCGGCATATCGTCCTCGGTCTCCGGCATGTTTCTCAAAATTTCCTCTTTCGTATTGGACTTGCCCACACGATCTTCCCGCATCACATTTGTGATGTCAAACACATGGGACAGCGGCTCAATGCCTGTCGTATCCAGGCTGTTCAAAATATCCATATAGGCGACCACCGCGCCCAGTTCGTCCTGCATTTTTTCCGTCTCTGCTTCATCCAGACTGATTCTGGAAAGCTCTGCGACATAGGTTACCATTTCTTTTGTCATCGTTGTTTTTTCTTCCATTTTGTCCTCCCTCTCGCGCCGCGCTCTGTTCACGCAATCGCACAGCCTGTGTTTGGTTCTCACGATCGTAAGGGTTGCTCCTGCCTCACTTAGCGGAACGGCCGCGTTCTGCTTCTGCTACGCTGACGCACTGCTTTCATAATTAAGAGCAGAATGAAAAAAGAAGCCTCTTTCATCCCTCCTATGGGACGAAAGAAAGCTTCCGCGGTACCACCCATATTAACTGCAGCCTTGCGCGCCCGCTTCTTCGCGGTTTCCTGCGCGAACTTAAGCTGCCGCGTATCGGAGCCATTTTACGCCTGCCTCCTTGCGACCTGCAGTTCTCTTTCTTTGCGGCTGTTACGCTCCGCCTGCGTCCGGTTCTACTGAGAAAGCTTCCTGCGCGTATTCCTTTGCTGCCGCGCCTTGGCTTGCCCTCCGTTCTTCCGGCTGCTCTCGGTTGTTTTTCACCCGGCTGCTCCATGCCGCCCTCTCACCATCGGCGGTTCTCTGTGATGTGCCAAACCCGGGATACTTCTCCGGTCCATGCATTTGATGTTTGTTTTGTATCTCTATAGTTTGTATTTATACCACAACAAAAAACAAAAATCAAGTGTTTTTTGTTAATAATCACAGTGTTTTTTCATTTTTATTTTGAATGAATACAATTTTCTTCTCTTAATAAATCCTTTGCGAGCTCCCGCAAAATGTGTTAAACTAGAGTTAGGTCTTATCCGGCCGGGCTATACACGGGCATGAGCGTGCAAGGATGATTGCGGAAAATCCGCATTGTACTTGCACGCTTTTTGTTTGCACGTAAGAAAGGAGATTTTGAAATGGAACAAAAGAAAGAACTCGTTATTTTTGAAACGAAAGACCACGCAGTAAAACTGGAAGTACCGGTGAATGAAGAAACGGTTTGGCTGAATCGCCAGCAAATGGCCGAACTTTTTGATCGCGATGTCAAAACCATTGGAAAGCATATCAATAATGCTTTCCTTGAAGAATTAGATAAGCAAGTGGTAGTCGCAAAATTTGCGACTACCACACAACATGGTGCGATCGAAAACAAAACACAAACACATATGGTCGAATTTTACAACCTCGACGTCATCATTTCTGTCGGCTATCGCGTAAAATCAAAACGCGGCGTAGAGTTCCGCAAGTGGGCAAACTCCGTGCTCAAGCAATACATACTGCAAGGTTATGCGGTAAACAATCATCGCATCGCCCAGCTCGGAGAAGTCATTAAAATTATGAAACGAACCGAAGATTCTCTGGACGGCAAGCAAATTCTCAGCGTGATCGAAAAGTACAGCGATGCGCTTGAGATGCTGGATTCCTATGATCACCAGACCATGACACGTCCAAAAGGAAACCCTGCAACCTATACACTGGATTATGAAGAATGCATGCAGGTCATTTCACAGATGCGCTTTGGCAATGAATCGGAACTGTTTGGAAAAGAAAAGGATGATTCTTTCCGCGGGAGCATCGGGAATATCTATCAATCCTTCGGAGGGCAGGAATTATATCCAAGCTTAGAAGAAAAGGCTGCGCACCTACTGTATTTCGTAACCAAAAATCACAGCTTTCTCGATGGGAACAAGCGCATTGCCGCCGCTATGTTTCTGTACTTTCTTGATAAAAACGGCGTTCTATTTGTGGATGGCAAAAAACTGATTGAAAATCATACATTGGTTGCCTTGACGATTATGATTGCTGAATCGAAACCCGTTGAAAAGGACATGATGATTACCGTGATCATGAACTGCCTGCAGTGAAACGGCACGGTCCCCGAACATGCCGCGGCATGTTCGGGACCTGTGCCTGTTTCATTTATCTATCATGCAATTACCTTCAGTTGACAAAGGCACACACGGTTTGCAAAGACCTATTTGCTTCTGCAC
>URWB01000148.1 GCA_900551415.1 uncultured Eubacteriales bacterium | reverse complement strand
CGCGCCGCTCGGGCAGGGCAAGCCCAAGCGCGTGCAGGGCTGCTTCATCACGGACGATGAGGTGCAGGAGGTCGTCTCCTTCGTCAAGGCGTCCAGCGAAGCGGAATACTCCGATTCCGTCATGGCCGAGATCGACAAAAAGGCGGCTGAGAGTGGAAAATCCGGCTCCGGCAGCTCCGGCAGCACAGCCGCAGAGACAGACAGCTCTGACGGCGACGAAATGCTCCCGGCGGCGGTCGACATCATTCTGGAGACCGGACAGGCCTCCGTCTCCATGCTCCAGCGGCGCTTGAAGCTCGGCTATTCCCGTGCCGCGCGCATCGTCGACGAGATGGAGCAGCGCGGCATCGTGGGGCCGTTCGAGGGCTCCAAGCCGCGGCAGCTCCTCATCACCCGCGAAAAGTGGGAGGAGATCAAGATGCGCGGCGGTCTCGGCGCGATGAGTTCTGCGGCGATGGCCGCGCAGGACGCGGCGGCGGAAAACCCGCCGGTCGAGGAAGAGATTCCATAAAACAAAAAAACAGCGCCTCACGGAGCTTCCGTGGGGCGCTGTCGTTCTCGGCCGGGGGCTTTTTTCGTCCTCGCACAATAGGCTTTGACGAAAAGCGCGGAAAAAAGTTCCCGTATTTTCAAAAAAATTTTCACGCGGACGTGCGCCGGCGCATAGGCTGAGATGAACAAAACAGCAGGCAAGGAGGCGAGGCGATGGCCTACTCCGACCGCGAGCTGCTGGCGCGGCTCATCGAGTGCGAGGCGGGCGGCGAGGGGGAGAACGGCATGAAGGCGGTGGCGAGCGTCGTGATGAACCGCGTGACCGCCTCGGGCGGCGAATACGCCCGCGTGGGGCAGGGCAGCATTCGAAAGATCATCATGCAGCCGGGGCAGTTCGTCTGTGCGAGCGAGACGGAGCGGGGGGCCTACAATCCGCAGAACATCTACAATATGCGTCCGACAGGTAAGAAGAAATTATGTAAATATTTTCGCAAAAAATTAAGTTGCCAGATCGTATTCAATGTGCCGGTCGGGGTAAAATCGGATTTCTCGAATGATGATACGCCAGAATTCACGCTTTTCCTCCGCTGACAGGTCGCAGTAGAGTTGCTTCCACCCGCCGGAGAGCGTGCGTTCAATGACCGAGAGATCGGGCAATGTTAATGGTTCTTGTTTCTTCTCAAGCTCGGCAATTCTTTCCAACATGGTTTCCCTGTCCGCTTTATATTCGTCCAGAGAAATGAGGTCGTTCAAATACAAATCCTTGAGCTTCGCGATTTTTGATTTTAGAAGTTGTATTTCGGTAGAGTAATCTTTTTCTATCCGGTTCGCTTTAAGCCTTTCCACCTCTCCTTTAAGTGTCTCCATTTTGGCTTCTGCCGTGTCGAGCAAGTAGCGCTCGACCTTTTTTTCGCTTATATTCTTATTATTCCCGCAGGCTCCGTGCCGGTTATATCGAATAGGACAGTTATAAAACTTGACGCCGCCGTTTGTTTCGGTGCGTCCGCCCAAGCTGCCGCCACATTCACCGCAGCGCATTAGACCCGAGAAGAGGTATACGCGGTTTTTAATCGGTCGACGGGTGACGCGCTTGCGCATGGACTGTATCTTATCATATTCCTGCTTTGTGATGTAGGGAGGACAGAAATCGTCTTTTCCGAAGCAATGCCCATAGTACGTTGGCTTATCCAGCATATCGCTTGCGCGCTGATATTCAAGAGGAAGACCATATTCCAAACGAATATAATCCTGCGTCTGGAATACGGAACCGCAGGCGAGGTACTTTTGGAAGAACGCGGAGACCGCTGCTTCGGTATCAGGGTCTTTTACCATCCGCTTTCCCTCAATTTTGTACCCGATGGGGACGCTGCCGCAAAGCGGTTCGTTCCGCTCGCGCTTCCCCTCAAATACAAACTTAATGCGCTCGCTGGTTCGATCGGCCTCGTCCTGCGCGACAGAGAGCATGATGTTGACTTTCAAGCGACCTGCGGCGGTTTGCGTCTCATAGTCCTCTTTGGTGGCCTGCCACACAACGCCGTTTCGGTCAAGAACCTCCTGCACAGCATAGTAGTTTCCGACGTTGCGAAACCACCGGTCCAGCTTAATAAACAGGATAATATCAATCTTTTTAGCCTCGACATCTGCAAGCAGCCGCAGCAGAGCGGGGCGCTTTTTATATGGCTTCCGCGCAGATATGCCCGCGTCCTCATAAACACCGGCAACGGACAGATCGTGAGCCTTTGCATAGGCTTCAAGCGCGGAGCGCTGGTCGGTGAGGGACAGCCCGTGTCGGGCCTGCTCCTCGGTTGATACGCGGATATATAATGCTGCTCGTTTCATTTGCAACCCTCAATCTTTCCAACAAACAGGACACTTTCTGCGCCCAAGGTATTGGCAGTATTCTATGTTATGTACCCAGTATTCGTCTGCATTCTGAAACACCGGACAATCATAGCAGCGGTAGTAATTTGGAGCCTGTTACGATAAAGCTGATGCTGTCATACAAGAACAGACCGGCTATGGCGTAAAATTTAAACAAAAGTTGAAAAAGTATTGCACAAATTTGTGCATCTTAGTGATTGTTTTTCATCTAAATTGTATGGTATATTAAAGACACAGAAAGAGTATATTGTTAGACAACAAGACTGGAACGTTCCGCAATCGGGGCAGGGTGCAAAAGCCGTAAGGCACACCTGGGAGGAAAGGTTCCAGCCTTGTTTTATTTTTTCCTTGTACAAATCATGAAGAAGTGCCTATCCATCATATAGGGAGGCTCCATAAAAAAGTAATCAATCATTCCAGCGGCCTTCCTAACAGGAAAGAGTGGATAAATAGGCTTAAACGCCTGAGAAGAGATTATTTTCTCCATTCTGCTTTTCCCTTTTTTGCAAAGGGGACGGCTACGAGATTTTTTTATTTCTGCCACCTTTTTGCACAGAGGACACTTTTGGGAAAAGTATATCATATCCTCCTGTGTTTCATATTGCTCAAAGTGCTCTCGAATTGAGCCACAGAGCAAATCTGCAATCTGAATTAAAAGGAAGTTTGCATCTTTTGAATCACGGAATACAACGGAGACATCAAAGCCACGCGGCTTCTTTTCCGAAGTATCATCTAAAATCCATTTTATAGGCTGTTCTTCTGTCTGCTTCATGCGATCTATGGAAACCAAAATTTTTTCTCCGTCGCTAAAGGAATATGCATCAAGGGAAGCGAGAGCCATACAGTGGCAGACGACAGACATTATTTTGTTTCCAATATATTGGCTTGCATCGACCTCTTTTTTGAAAACAACATGACAAGACAAACTGCCGCGAATATTTGAAAGCAGAGATAATGCCTCTTTGCCGTGCCTGTGTCGCCGTACTTTTGAATACTTTATTTCATCTGTTGGCTTACAACCAAGAATAGCTTTTATTTGACTTAGAATGTCAAGGTTATGAGCTATGTCTTCCTGCTTTACTAACAATGCAGCCGCCGCATAGCAAATAGAAGAATGGTGATCAAATTTGAAACCATCATCGCCAGATGCGTCAACATACATAACATAGTCAAATTCTTGCGGATCTACCTTCACAATAACACACCCAATCCTTAGATATAATATTTTTCTGTCAATGCTCCGCGTTTTAATGCGGGGCATTTTCATCTCCCCTGAAAGTCCACATAGATTATCCTGCCGTCCGACCGGACTGTGCGGGGCTTTCACGGTATTTCCGCAAAGCGAGTTCAACAAGAGCGCGATCATCAATCGATGCGCTTCTATAGCACACCAGGAGTTGCATCTCCTCCTCAGAAACAGAGAGCAAAAAGTCCTGCTCATTAAGCGTTTTTTCAAAGAAACGGTCTCCGTTTACCTTTTCCCTCGCCGTTTTTAGCAAAAGATTATCTGTGGTTTCATTCCAACCCATGATATAGGCTGAGCTGACGCCGACAGCTTTTGCTATCGCTTCGAGGCGGTCGAGCGGAATGTTGGAAACAATGTCATTTTCGTACTTATAAATCGTTTGCTTGGTTGTGCCGCAGGCGCGACCAAGCTCTTCCTGTGTTAGGTTGGCCGCTTCGCGAGCGGACTTAATCTTTTCACCTTTAGTCATAATTGCACCTCACTACCGTCTGTAACCTAATTGTATCACAAATATCTCCGAAATCAAGAAAAAAATAACTTGACAAGTCACCGGAACAGGACTACAATCGAGGTAACTTAAAAAGTTACCGGAAAGGAGGGAGAGAAATGAACAGCAATAAGCTACGAGGAGTGATTGCGGAGCGTGGACTTTCCCAGCGAGAGGTTGCAAACGCTATAGGAATTAGTGAAAAAACCTTTTACCTCAAAATGAAGAAGGGCGTCTTTGGAACCGATGAAGCTGAAAAAATGATTAAGCTGCTCAGCATTGAGAACCCCGCAGAAATTTTTTTAACCCAAAAGTAACTTGATAAGTTACAAACGAAAGGAGGCATCATGAACAATCTGGTTTACCTGACCCCGAACACGGAAGAACCGTTTACGACTTCGGAGGTCATCGCGGAGTGCGCGGGCGTGAAGCGAGACACAGTACAGAAGTTGATCCAACGCCATGAAAAAGACCTTCGCGAGTTTGGAAAGGTCGGATTTGAAATCCGACCTTTGAGCGGAAGCAAAACAGGGC
>URWB01000147.1 GCA_900551415.1 uncultured Eubacteriales bacterium | reverse complement strand
GTCGGTCAGTACGAGCGCGCGCTTCAGCAGGCCAGCGACAAGCTGCAGGAGTGCTTGTCCCGCAGGATGGCGTCATAATCGTAGCTCGCCAGATCGCCGGAGTAGGTGATCGTCTTGTCATTGTAGGTCATGGTCGAGGCGTCGTCCTTCGCGCCCACGGCCATGACCGCTGCCGGCTTCGCTTCAGGCTCCGCCCGGGGCTGCACCCTGCCGCGAATCCGATCTATCCAGTTCATGCTTTTCCTCCATAGTAAAAGGCGCTCCTGCCGGAACGCCTTATTTGCTGTCGTATTTGGTTATATAATCTCACAATCCGTCAATGCCTGCTCGGTTAAGCAGATTATGCTATTATCGATTTTCATCGTCACTTTTAATACCGTTGCCTTGGGAAAAGTCGAAACTCGACAATTGACGGATCCGGGGTTCAAATAATTGATTTGTACTTCTCCCATTCGCCTGGCAAGTACTCCTTTGGAATTACACCACTCAAACAGAAAACTCACGGTTACTGGCTGAAGATTGCCTTCCCTGCTCCGATTGGCATATGCGTTTTTTGCATGTGAATTCGCAAAGATAAAGCTGAGCATCCCGTCATGAAAAAGGACTGATTCGATAAACAAGCCATTCCGTTAATATGTCTTATCCCGAGCTACACGAATTAAATCCTTATATCGGTAATAAGCCGGTTTATCTTCCTCCCTTAACATATTCAGGAGAGTTGATCGATCGCATACATTTCTGCAAAAGATCCCCTTTAATGAGCCGTCAAGCATAAATATATCGGGATACAATATCTCGGCATGCCGGTAAGAAAGTGTTTCTTTATCGCAGGGGCCGTCGCTATATATTTTATCAAAGGGCATCTCAGCAAAGGCATCAACACCTTGATGCATGGGGCTGCCATGCCCTGCCTGGCCCAGCTCAGAAAACCTCGTGTCTTTCATGTTCAGGAGCGTTTCCAGATCAAAAAGGAGAAAAACAGGCACGGGGATATTGGCTCCGCTGTCACCAGAATATCGAAGTTGGCTATGCTTGTATCCCTCGTTATGATACTGGGTGGGCGTCAGCGGGCGAAAGTAGAACCGAACAAACGATGTGGCTTTTGTATCCGTCATATCAATGACCTGGCGGCTTGCATTCTCGTTTTTCATTACTCCACGTGTTCCTGCCTCATTGCGGCTATATAGATAGCCTGAGGATAGCACGCTAACCGCATTTGTTACATCTGTAAAGTGGTACGCATACTTGGGCCACCATGACGGGTCAATGGCTTCGCAATTGCTTCGAATAATATCCTCGTATGTCATGTGGTTTCACCCCGCAGTTCAAATACCCTTCCATACCCTTCATTTAGTTGATACCCGCTTTGCGCATTTGCACCTTCGCGATCCAGAATTCGCACGGGAGAAAGATAGCCCATTTGATTTAGCAAGCGATAGAAAAGCGTTTGAGGGACATCTGCTTTCTTTGAAGGGATAATCCCCTGAATGCGTATACGCTCCCATAATTCGGAGAGCTCGTCCTCAGAAAGTGTAACGCTCTGTTCTCCCGTTTTAATCTTCAATCCATCTTTCCAGGATGCGAAGCATTCGCCCTCGATTCCGGAAAACGCATAGGGAAGCAGAGCTGTCGTATGCTTGAGATCGTCACACAATCCTGCAAACGACATATCGCGCGCATGTCTCCGCAACCATTCTGTCGTTTCCTCCTGCGCAAGATGTTCTGGCTTCCGCGTTGTGTCCACTCCGACGTAGATATAAATCGTTATCGGAAGAGGCCTCAGGTACTTTTCCATAACAGGCTTTACATCTTCCCACAAGAGCTCGCCATTTCCGCAACCCAGTTTGGGAAAGGCGATGGATGTTATTCTCTTTTCTGTATAGCTTGTAACGAATTTGTTTAACCCCGCCTCCAAATATTCCATTTTGGAAGGATTCCGCCAACTTTCCTTCGTGGGAAACATTAGGATCCAATGATCCGGAGCGTAATAGAGCATTAGTTTGCCAATTGTCAGCTGGTGTTTGTCGCATGCCTTCTTGTATGCTTCAAACATTTCCGGATAACGCTTCTTAAAAGACAGGGCAAGTCCTTTCCCCATTACGCCGACTGTGTTAACCGTATTTACAATAACCTGCGCCGGGCTATTGAAGATATTTCCCTCAATATACTCAATCATGGTCTCTCCTCCACACGCATGATAGGAACTCTCTCTCCGCTGGGCAATACAAAGCTACATTCCATTTTACAGCCAGACACATTGGCAATTCTATCAGCATCGTCCATCGATATTGTTCCCCGCTTAAGTTTTTGACTCAACGCCTGGGGCGAAATGCCCAATCGCCTGGCAATCTCTGCCATTGTCAGATCGTTTTTAACGCACACGATTTTCAGCGGTTCATCAATTCTCATAATCTCACCCCTATCACAATTATAAACGCTACGGTTTATCTTGTCAACAAAAATATTTGTCGGCTACCGTGTTTATTCCGTCAGCCGTAATTTTTCTATTGATTCGGGTGAGAATGATTGACCTTTACTGTTTTTGCGAACGACCGTCTTTCTTTTTCATTTTAGTCGGCATTTTCGAAAGTATGCCTGCGTAAAATATGTGCAACTCTGCCATCGTGACGCCCTCTTCTTTCGCATCTCGACAATGTGCATTCGTTCGAAACGTTTTGTGTCCGTGTAGCTTCCCTCTGCGAAAGGCGCTCCTGCCGGAACGCCCTTACCTTATTCAGCTCCTTTGTATCCGCATTTTTCAGCATGTCCCAGCAAATACAGGAAAGCAAAGGCTGGAATGCGGATCAACGTCTGTTGGTTCTCCATTACGGTTGTACCATAATCGTCCGCCCGCTTTGTAATGACCAGCGCTGCACCGGCATTCTTGCTCATTTCCCGTATTGCATCATCCTCTTTAATCGTAGCCTGTTCCCGATATTTTACTTCAATAAGAATGTCTTTGCTCTTGGGGTATGCTACGACAATATCAATTTCCTTGTCTTTTCGTCCACCGCGATAATATCCAACCTTTGTTGCATTCTGATAGTAGAAGGCAGCTACATGCTTGTATACCGCAGTTTCAACCATTTTCCCCATTTCATCCGCGTTCGTCAAGATATCGTCGTCCATCAACACGGCGTTCCGTATGGCAGCGTCCGCAATATATATCTTAGGCCGCGCTTTCAGTGGCTTGCGCCCATCCAAATCGACCGGATAACTGATATAGATAAGGTTTGCGCTCTCAAGATATCGAATATAGTTATCTACGGTCGGGCGGGTTACGCCGTTCAGCTCTTTGGCAATGGCCTCCGAAGAGACGATTTCTGAAGAGACGTTGCATAGGTACAGAAAAATCCGCTCCAGCTCTGTTGCATTGCGAACGTTATAAAGAGAAGGGATGTCCCGTTTCAGCACCTTATCAACAACGTCCTCGCGCATGGTTTGTTGCGCCAGCAGGTCATCTTTAGCAAGCGCCAATTCGGGAAAACCGCCTACTTGGAGATAGCGTGCGAAATGGTTTTGCACGGCATTCAGCTTTATCATTACCTGCGTCTGTTGCTGTCTGGACATGTGGGCAAAAGCCGTGGGTCGAATCGCAGGCTCCAGTTCCAGCGGCTCAACGCCTATAAGGGAGCAGTATTCGTAGAAAGACAGTGTTGGAACAGGTATAACACTCCAGCGCCCTGCGCCGCTCTCTGAACTCCCTCGCATCAGAATCGGACTGGCGGAGCCCGTCGCGACGACCTGCGTATCAGGCTGCGTGTCATAAATAACCTTAAGCCAACGATCCCAGTCCGCTGCGTACTGGATCTCATCAAAAAAGTAATATACATCCTGCGAAGGGCAAATGTTCTGATGATAGCATTCCAGAATTTCATCCAGTTGACTCAGCTTCAGAATCGGATGATCCATTGAAATAAATACGATGTGGGCAGGATCTGTTCCGTGTTCCAGCAATGCCTGAATCATCTGATATTCAATAGTTGTCTTCCCAACGCGCCTTGCACCGGTCAAGACAACTGTTCTACGAATATCCCTCTGTTCCAGTCGTTTCATCGCCTCATAATATGCGAAGCGCTTATAGTTTTTTGTGAATATAGGATTGATCGCCCCTGTTTTCCACCATGGATTAAAAGCTGAAAGAACTTTCAGAATTCTGATCGGATCGGTAATAGACATTCTCGCACCCCCTTTTTTGCAACTATTATACCCCGAATTTTCATTTTTGTCAACATAATCCGAAAGTATACTTGCGGAAATTGAATGCAAAAATGTAAATAGAGGGACGCTTCCTTTCGAAAAAGAGCAGGGCATGACGAACGCCGCAAGCCGCTATCGGCAGGAAATCAACGAACGATGCGTAATGAAATCATCTTTCTTGCCGATACCGGCGCAAAATCAGAATCGACTGACCACGCCTACGCAGGGATGAGCCGGCTCAAGCAGCCGCCTTTTGCGCGCCTCCTCCAGCTCCGCGATATAGCGAACCGCCATGGCCAGCGCCGAATAGCGATCCTTGTGCTGGTTGGTGCGGGCGGTATCGTAGAGAATCGCGCCGCCCGTGCCGGTTTTGGAGACGACGTTGCCCATCTCGATTTGCAGCGCGTCGCTCTCCAGATAGATCGCCTTTTCCTGCATGGTCAGC
>URWB01000146.1 GCA_900551415.1 uncultured Eubacteriales bacterium | reverse complement strand
TACGGGTAGAAACGGCAGGTTCCTCAATAGAGAACATACCGCCGAATCCCGCTCGCAGTTTGCGATTCTTCGCCGTCGTCTACGCGCAGAGGATTTGAAACCCCGGCACGCGCCTGCAAAAATCCTGCGTAACCCAGATATGCACCGTAACCACTCCAGTGATGGTCAGTACGGAAAAATACGCCGCCGTCCGCACTCTCGCGCGCCGCGCTGCCGTCCCGTACCGCGGCTTGCATCGCGGCGCGCAGATCAATCAGACGTTCGCCGAGTGCATCCGCCGCATCAGCGAATGCCCGATCCTCATCAAAACGCATCGCATGGCGCGGCAGATCTTGTTGATAGACATAAGCGGCTGTCGGCACCAGCATCGCGTAGAGTTTGCTGCCGTTTTCTTCGCAGTGTGCTGCCAATGCTGCTGCCTCGCGTAGATTCTTTTGATAGCGTTCCCAGTCAAAGTCTGCCTCTGTCACGCGCTTAACCACCCTGCCATCCGCCGCCAGATACACACCGTTGATGTCACCGACACCCAGCGCAGCCTCGGTCATCGCCATGGTCCGTACCCAAAGACTGCGGCCGATGATCTGGTCGTTCAGATAATCCTCCGCCTGCGTCTCAAAACGTCCGTTCAGAACATGATCTACCGTCAGCTTCGGCGCCGCCTGCAGATAGCGGTTCTCGTTCTCCGAAAACCCGACCTCCGGCGTCACCAAGGTTCCAACGCACAGAAACGCCAAAAATAGCACAGAGGTGATGATCAAAATCCAACTTCTTTTTTTCATGTTCATGTTCATCTACCTCCTCTAAAATCTGAAATACAGGAACGGATTATAGGATCCGCTCACCAAAAATGCGATCGACAAGGCGAACACCGCCAGCAGAACCGCCGATTCCAGCACGCCCAGCAGAGTCTCGCCGCCTCGCATCGCCGTAAGCCGCGCCGCGACACGTTCGCATACGCATTTGACCAGCGGCGTGGAGCCGATTGCACAAAAAATCAGCAGCCAGACGCGGCTCGTTGCCAGATACAGGAAGCTCTCATCCACCAACGCAGCAGCACCGCCGAACATATGCGCGATATAGGTCGCCATGCGCGAAAAATCCGTCAGTCCAAAGATGACCCAGCCGAGCACGATCAAAATCAGACTGTAAACATGCCCGACGAATGCCGGACATTTGTCCAGCGCCCGCAGCAGCCATAATTTCTCAATAATCAAAATCACGCCGAAATACATGCCCCAGACCACAAAGTTCCAGCTCGCGCCGTGCCAAAGTCCGGTCAGAGCCCAGACGATTGCGATATTGAGGAGCTGCCGCGCGAGTCCCTTACGATTGCCGCCCAGCGGCACATAGACATATTCCTTGAACCACGAGCTCAACGACATGTGCCAACGCCGCCAGAACTCGGTAATGCTGCGAGAAATGTACGGATAGTTGAAGTTTTCCAGATAATCAAAACCAAAGATTTTGCCCAGACCGATCGCCATATCTGAATAGCCCGAAAAATCGAAATAGATTTGGAAGGTGAACGCCAGCGCGCCGAGCCACGCCGTCGCGAAGCTGATCTGTTCGAGATCCATCGCCGTAATCTCATTCCAGATGACATAAACCTGGTTCGCCAGCAGAACCTTCTTGCCGAAGCCGATGATAAAGCGGCGAATGCCCTCCGCGATCTGCTCTGCATGCGTCTTACGTCCGACCAGCATCACCGCCACATCCGCGTAGCGCACGATCGGACCCGCGATCAGCTGCGGGAACAGCGTCACGTAAGCCGCGAATGCGATGAAATCCTTCTGTGCTGCTACTTTGCCCCAATAGACATCGATGATATAGGACATCGTCTGGAAGGTATAGAAGGAGATCCCGATCGGCAGTGCGATGTGCAGAAGGCTCAGCTGCCCGCCGAGCAGGCCGTTGACCGTTCCGATCAAAAAGTCCGTATATTTAAAGAATCCGAGGATTGCCAGATTGCCGATTACACAGAGTACCATCGCGAGCTTCGCGCGCCGCAGGATCTTTCTGTTGTCATTTCCGGCAATATCGGCGGCACAGTAGGCCTGCCCCGCCGCGTTTTCGTCACCGCCGGCGCGGTCTCCGGTCAAAGATTTCGCATTGTCCTCCGCCGCGGGCAGCGTGGTTTCCCGATCCGCCGTCTCTCGCAGATGCCCGATCACACGCCCAAACACGTAATTGAACACGATTGAAAACGCCATGACCGCGATGTATTTTGGCTCTCCCCAGCCGTAAAAAAGCAGGCTGGCGGCTAAAAGCCAGAGATTTCGCGCACGCAGAAATCGTTCCGGGATCAAAAAATATATAAAAACTGTTACCGGCAAAAATGCCATAAAAAACACTGAACTGCTGAATACCATATTCGCTTTTGCTGCCTTCCGTTTAAATTTCTATTTCACAACCGCGCTGTCCCAAATCTCAGCCTCGGCCTTTGCCATCGCGTCGTTTCCGCGACCTGACGTTTCACCCGCGTACCCGTTCTCCGCGGATGCTTTCTCCGCGAAGTTGCTGCTGTCGGTATTCGCATAAAAATTCCCGTCAAACGTATCGTCGGCCCCATCTTCAAAACCGCCAAAATTCGCTTCGTTGAGCATCTCATCGAGCCGCGCCGTCACCTCCGGTGTCAGAGAGTCTGTCACTGTATTATCATTGTACTCGATCATGAATTTATAAACGACCTGTCCGTTGAGAGAATAAGCGTCGTCAAAATACAGATAACCGTTCTCGACCATCATCCCGTTCGCGATATAATTCGCGACATCGCGGATAAAGCCTTGATTATTTTTGAGAATAAAGGAGGCCACACGCGTTTTCTCTTCGATCTTATCGCGCAGCACCGCCGGAATTTCATAAAAATCGTCCACGACAACCGCGTTTGTGTAGAGATAGCAGTACTTCGTACCGTTCGCCGCCGGAATCTGATTGTGATCCCAAGGCCAGGAACCATCATCTTTGATGGAATCCGGCACATTAAAATAGCTGTAGCCCGGCACGCCGTTGTAAGACCCGTCAAAGGTCACATCCACATGGTACCAGTCTCCGTCCAGCTGCGTGACATTCCACGCGTGCTCGCCGTTCTGCGTCGAATGAATGATCTTGCATGGAATCCCAAGCGCGTCCATGAACAACTTGAACGTCGTTGCGTTTCCCACACAAATCGCGTTGTGCGTGCGGAACACCCCATAAGGTGTATGCGTCTCATTCTGCCCGTCTATAATCGGATTGAGATTATCGCTGTTATAGGAAATCCATTTGACCTGCCAGTCGTAAATTGCCTTTTCCTTCTCATAATCCGACATATCCTCGGTAATCACCTCGTCGATGACCTTCGTCAACTTGTCATAGACAAACAGATCCTTCGCGTTCAGTTTATCCGTATTACCGGTTTTATATGCTTCAATCACCGCTGTATCATCATAAATCTCGTGAACCCGCGTTTCCGACTCTCCCAACAGCTTGTTCATTTTTTGAATCATGCCGCTGCTCTGCGCAAGCACACCGACAATCAGCACGATGATCAAAAGCTGCAGAGCCAGCCCGCCTTTTCCCTTGCAGCGCGCCTTCGTTTCCCGTCTAAAATCCGCGAAATGCGCCTTCGCCATACGTTTTCTTTCCGCAAAACTTATTTTTTCACCTTTGTCGATCATTCCTTCATCCCCCTGTTATTTTTTACTTCTTGCTCCGTTTCCCGAGAAAATATATCTGTCCGGCGCTGTCTGCCTGCCGCTTGCCGGCTGCTGCGGGCAATCCGTCCCTAACAAAGCCATACCTGCCGCGTGATGGTTTCCTGCGTCCAATCCGCGCAAAGCTCGCAAATCATTTATGCTTCGTCTCCGCTCTCACCGCTGATCGCGCCGCGCAGGGCTGCCTCCACATTGTCTGCGTCATTACAGATAAGCAAAGCTACATAATTGCCTTGCACGACAATCCGCGCGTTGTCCAGCTTATAGACCTCTTCCGGCTTATAGCCGTTAAATTGATTTCGACGCTCCGTCACGCGATCCTCCAGCTTCTTTTTGGCAATCGAAACATCCTCGCTCTTTTTTAGGTGCAGCACCGACACCTCATCCGCCACACCGCCGCCGGCAGTCTGCAAAACCGCGCCGTCATCGATCATGTCAAACCGCACGCCGTAAAGACTGTCAAAGCTGTCATCGTAAGCGTCTTCCCCGTAGCTGTACCATTCATTCAAACTTCCCTCCGAAGCCGCCTCACTGCAAGCTTTGACGATGTCCAGACACTTCACCTGCGCCTTGCTGTCACTGCTGCCGCAGGCGGTCAAAAGCAGCATTCCCAGCACCAAAAGCAAGATCCCCGTTACGGTTCTTCGACGCCGCGAAGCCGCGTACCTCTCCCGCTCCGCTGCAGCTCCTTTTCGTCCATAAATGTGAAGCTCACGGCTTCTGCTCTTTTTTCCCTTGGATTCTATCATATCGTTTCTCCCCTTTCGCCGGACACACCCGTCAGTTACTCTCTATTCTACTATATTTCGACGCGGGATTCCACTTAAAAGTTTCATAGATTTGTCGTTTTTAAGCCCCAAAACCCTTAAAAAAAGTTTAGAAAACGCACGCGAAAAAAAAGCGCGCGCGTCCTTAAAACCGCGGAACAAGTGCAAAGAAATTCAGAACGCGCGTACAAAAAAACCGTTGATGAAAATCAACGGTTTTTGTGGTGCCCACTTCCGGAATCGAACCAGAGACACGGGGATTTTCAGTCCCCTGCTC
>URWB01000145.1 GCA_900551415.1 uncultured Eubacteriales bacterium | reverse complement strand
ATATCGTATTTGCCTGCCTGCTGCCTGAGAAAAAAAAGAGGTCCCCGACATATTTTCCGTTCTTTTTGCGCTGCCGCACGCACTCGGTCAAAAGGTACTCGATTTGACCATTCACCGAGCGGAAGTCATCTTCTGCCCACGCGGAGATTTCCGCAAACAGTTTCGCGGAAATCCGCAGAGGCACCTGTTTTTTCTCCGCCAAACGCTCACCCCCCTAGTACAAGGAGCCGGAATTTACAATCGGCTGCGCGTCGTGGTTGCCGCAAAGCACGACCAAAAGGTTGGAGACCATGGCTGCCTTGCGTTCTTCATCGAGATCCACAATTCCGTCCTCATTCAGTTTTTCGAGGGCCATTTTAACCATGCCGACCGCGCCGTCCACGATCATCGCTCTCGCGTCAACAACCGCGCTCGCCTGCTGTCTTTGGAGCATGACAGCCGCGATCTCCGGCGCGTAAGCAAGATAGGTAATGCGCGCTTCAATGATTTCCAGGCCTGCTTCGCTGACCTTGGACTGAATTTCGTTCTTGATACGCTGCGCCACGACTTCGGACGAACCTCTGAGACTGCCCTCATCGGCGATACCGTCTCCGGTCGTGTCTACGCCCGGCGCTACGTCATAAGGATAAATTCTTACGATGTTTCTCAGCGCCGAGTCGCACTGCAGGCTCAGATACTCCTTATAGTTATCAACGTTAAAGACTGCCTTGGCGGTATTGGTCACGCGCCACATGACCGCGATGCCGATCTCCACCGGATTGCCCAGGCAATCATTGATCTTTTGCTTGTTATTGTTCAGCGTCATGATTTTCATCGAAATCTTTTTGCTGGTCATTTCCGAACTTTGCGCCGCCGCGTCCGCGCCGCTGCCGAGCGTCAGGTTAAACGCAGACTTCTTATGGCTGTTCACATCGCCGGATTGATTGAGCTTGGTCTGCGCCGCCGGATTGACACCGACACAGAACGGATTGACAAAGTAAAATCCATCATCCTTTAGTGTTCCGTAATATTTACCGAACAGTGTCAGCACAAGTGCTTCCTGCGGCTTCAGCACTTTGAGACCAAGCCACGGAATCCAACCGATTGCCAGCCACACGATCGTAACAACCAGCAAAACTATGCTGTCTGCCAAAATGCCAAAGACCAGCCCAATGCCTGCCGCGATGTATAAAAGCGTCGTGATCACCAACACAAGCATTCCATTTTTCTTGCCCTGTAAAATTTTCTCTTCCATGTGCATACCTCCATTCACGCGATCCATTCTTTTGTATCTTTATGATATCATTTTGATATCAGTATGTCAACATGTACACAAAATAAATTTTTGATTTCTTTATTTTTTCCCCATATCACCGGTCACCGCCGCGATTGCCATCCCCCAAAGGGAGCCGAGCGCGTAAGCGATTCCCCCATTCTCAAACAGATCCAGCTTGGAAGCAGCCACACCGGCTAACAGCCCGATCAGCATGCCAACCGCCATACGCGTTTCCAGCTTTCGTTCTCTTTTTCGTTCTTTTTCCCATTCTTCTTGCTTCTTTGTACGTTTTGTCTTAGAAAAACTCGCGCAGATCAGCGCGATCGCAATCCCTGCAAGCACCCATGGCAATGCCGCTGTCGTAAATTCTTTCATGTCTTCAGTTCTCCTTTTTATGTGCCGCTTTTATCGATTTCTATGCCGGTCAAAGTAAGGCACGCGAAGCCGCCGCTGTTTCCGCTGCGCTGCCGCTCTCCGCAAGCCTTCCCTTGAAACAAAAGCATGAATGATAAAATCATACGCATAATTTGTCTGCTTGTCAATCCTCTATAGACAAAAGCACGCATCACGCAAACGGAGATTTCCATGGGTACATGTCGTTCATGGCAAATCATGAAGAATCATAGAGAATCATCTAGAATTGTCAGTTGGCACGCTCCTTTTGTCGTGATTCCGGAAGTATCACTGCGCAATATTTCCTTCATAATCAAAAAACTTCTGTCACAGAGCGGACAGACAAAAAACCTCCCGGCGTCCTTATCATGCGTCGGGAGGTTTTTAGAGAATGATTCGTCATGTTTTTTCTTGTCATATTTTCGTGATGCCGGGCAGCTACCGGCGGCGATATAGAAGCGATCGCCTTTTAGATTACTTCATATTCCTTCAAGAGCTTTTCCAGATCTGTGCCGCTGATTTTTTTGAGTACCTCGTGCAGCGCGATCTTTTCCTTGAAGCCCAAGTCCATATCGGTAATCTTCTTGCCGTCGCGCAGTTTGACTGTCGCGTTCAGCAAGTCACGCACATCGTAGGTGCTGCCCCAGACCTCCGGTACGCCGCGATCCACGTTAAGCAGCGTGTAAACGGCTTCCATACCGGTACGGATGGAATATTCGGTCGTGAAGATCGTATCCCGCGCGGTCTCTGCGAACTGACCCAGGAACGCGAAGTTGACAGCGCCCTGCGGTACAACATCCGGTCTGTCTCCGTGCGCACGCGGCATGAAGAAAGCGGTGATATACGGCATCATACAAGGTACGGTGTTGGCACTGTGCTCTGCCATATCTTCGATCTCGTTCTCCGGCACACCTAAGTGATACAGCCATTCCATGCAGATTTCCTTACCGGTACAGTCACGCATCGGTTTCTTGACGAAATCGCCCGGCTGATCCGAGAACAAACCGTAAACCCAGACCAAAAGCTGATCCTTTGGCTGATCGCGGAACTGCGGCTGCCGATTGATCGTCCAGCTCAGAAGCCATGACGAATCCTTCACTGTTACGATACCGCCGGTAACGACTTTACCCGAGAAAGGATCGCGCTTGCAGATTTTCTTAATATACGGCACGATGCGCTGGTCAAGGGTGTTGACCGTCGCGCTCATCCAGTTCGACTGCTCCGGATCATAGCAGAACTTATCCGGGTGACCGAACGCCGGGTCCTGCGCCGCGATCTTACGCCACATATCCCAGCCGCCGCCTTCTTTGATCTCCTTGTTGAAGGGCGCCGGCTCATTCTGACTACCGATTGCTGAATTTTCTACACATCCGCCATTGGTGATGAATACCAGATCATTCTCCGTCAAGTCGATGGTATCCGCTTTACCGTCTGCGATCACATCGATGCGCGTCGCCTGCTTTTTGTCCGCCTTGCAGTCAAATTCCACATTGACCACCTTGACGCCGTAATGGAACTGCACGCCGAAGCTTTCCAGATATTTGACCATCGGCAGGATCATCGATTCATACTGATTGTACTTGGTGAAACGCAGCGCTGTGAAGTCAGGCAGTCCGCCGATGTGATGGATATAACGCTTGATATAGATCTTCATTTCGAGTGCGCTGTGCCAGTTTTCAAACGCGAACATCGTCCGCCAGTACAGCCAGAAGTTCGAGTTCAGCACCTCATCATCAAAGAAGTCCGTAATCCGTTTGTCCTCCAGCTCCTCATCCGGTGTGAAGAACAGCTTCATGATCTCCATCGCGCCCTTATCGGAGATTGCGAACTTACCGTCCGTATGTGCATCTTCCCCGCGGTTGACCGTCGCTCTGCACAGAGAATAGTTCGGGTCCTCCTTGTTCAGCCAGTAATATTCGTCCAGTACCGAAACGCCTTCGGTCTCGATGGACGGAATCGAACGGAACAGATCCCACATACATTCAAAATGGTTGTCCATTTCACGTCCGCCGCGCATCACATAGCCAACGTTCTCATATTTATAGCCATCGCAGGCACCGCCCGGAATCGGGTCTTTTTCGAGAATGTGCACATGCTCACCCTTCATCTGCCCGTCTCTGACCAAAAAGCACGCTGCTGAGAGCGCTGCCAGACCGCTGCCGATGATATAAGCTGATTTTCTGTCTACCCCCTCCGGTTTTTTCGGACGTGCGAATGCTTCATAATTACCACTTGCGTAATACATATTGATTTCCCCTTTCCAACCGGCCGCGCCTCGCAGACTCTCCTGCCGGCCCTGCCGTATTTCCTTTTGTTTTCGTTTGATGACCTTATTATAGTCTTTCCGCGAAACAAAACAATAAACAAAAAAGCCCCCTTGATAAAATTTTTATCAAAGCGGCTGTTTTGTATAAATTTTTGCTCTCGTTTCCGGGAAAATCTCCCGCCGCGATTCTTTGTGCCAACCGGAGAAAATTTCCCGCCGCGAGGCTTTCATGGCATCTGAAAAGCTCTCTCCCAGGCTTTATTTATCCGTCCGATAGCGCTCCAATGCAGCACGCATATTGCCCTGCAGCAGCAGGCTCAGATCCCGCATGATGGCGTTCGGGTCCTCTTTCATCCCCTTGCGGATCCAGTCCAGCATCAGCCCCACAAACGCGTACTTGTAAAAGTCCGCGATGAAGACTTTGTTCTCCTCCCGCACCTGCAGGCCTGCCGCTTTTTCCTCCACGACCGCGATCAGAAGGTCATAGGTCACCTGATAGAGGAACAGCTCGATCTGCTCCCTGCTGACCGAGTGATAGACGTTCATCACGAACGGCTTGTTCGCGAGCACCGCCTCAAAAATGTGCAGAAACCCCTCCTGCCAGGTGTCATAGGTCTTATTGCCCTCGATGACCCGCGAAGCCTCCTCCACGCACGACCATTCAATCAGATCGTAAATGTCCTTAAAATGATAGTAGAAGGTCATCCGGCTGATGCCGCAGTCCTCCGCAATATCGTTAATGGTGATCTTATCCAGCGGCTTCTTCGCCAAGAGATGCTTGAGTGAAGCCTCCAGCGCCCGCTTGGTTGTCTGTGACATACTGCGCTCCCTTCGGCTTATTTCGTGACCGAAATCGGACTCAGCACGATTGAGCCATCCATGCCGCT
>URWB01000144.1 GCA_900551415.1 uncultured Eubacteriales bacterium | reverse complement strand
GGCAACTGCGCCCCTTGTGGACTTTCACCACAGACGAACGGCATGCCCGTCATACGAAAAAACCGCCGCAGTTCCTTGAATTGCGACGGTTTTTGCCGTCATTTCGTCCATGTTCGCACGCCGTATCTGCATTGTTTCAATTCACTTTCCGCTATCTTGAAATGGTCGTTGCCGCAGCGGACATAAAGAATCACTCGTACTTTATAATAATATTTCTTTCCGCGGACTCCCTCCTTGTTGACGTATACATTTTTTTCATGGGTACGCCATGTAATGTATCGTGAATGTTTTCTTACAGATCGACAGAACTTGTAATATATCTCGTAGCCCTCTGCCTCTGCTTCATCGATGAGTGCCTCCAGTTCAGCACTCGGTTGAACGACTACTTTAATATTCTTTTTCTTTGTTTTCATGGTGCGTACGGCGAGTTCAAGATTCATGACTTTTTCTGAGAGCGCGATCTCCGTTTCGGTCAATATCGGCTCATCCGCATCAGGCGGAAACTCGAATCCGAACGTCTCATTTGTTGTAAAACCAAACGCGAGGAGTAAACTCAAAACAACGCACAAGCATCTTTTTTTTAGGCGTTTCAAAGCTGCTGTTTTTTCCATATAAAAACACCTCCTGTATATTCGATATATTCATTTACACGGTAATTCGGCGTCAAAAAACGCTAAAATCCAGTCATAGACTTGGTTTCACGGCCATGCATGCTAAATAGTCACTATACTTGTGGATATCGTCCATTTAGGATGCCTTTTTGGCATCTTAGCCTTCTTGTTATCAGTTAAAGCTTCTTTTAATGCCTCATTTAAAGCTTCATTGCCTGGTA
This sequence comes from uncultured Eubacteriales bacterium, assembly GCA_900551415.1. Taxonomy (GTDB): domain Bacteria; phylum Bacillota; class Clostridia; order Peptostreptococcales; family Anaerovoracaceae; genus CAG-238. The sequence continues at coordinate 4,091 of URWB01000144.1, read as the reverse complement.
GAGAAATGCATCGTAATATCGGATCAATGTTTCTTCCGTTGTATTGTATTCATTGCTTCCCAGAAAAAAATCTTTTAATTCTTCAATGCAGGCGTCAATTTCTCCGATCCGGTGCTTATTTTTAGGATCTTGCTTCATAATGTTTAAAAACTCGATTGCTTTTTCGCAAAAAGCAATCTCACGCTGCCGGTTTCCTGCTTTGCGCCACCGAAGTGCACGATTCACTTCACTTCCAACATTTGAAATCTGAACGCCAATCGGCATCGTAAGGAGACTTATAGCTGTATCCATTTTCGAACGACCTCCTCAATTTTTTCCCTTGCTGCCGGGTCTGCAACATACCTGCCTACCCGTGGGTATCCATCCTCCCTGTTTCTCGGAGGATTGATGAGAGAATCGAACTCGATTTCTCCTGTATCGTAATAAAAAATCACTTTTATCGATTGCAGTCTTCGTTGCTGTATATCGGACACCTCTAAAAACACATAGTTCCTCATATTCACATTGTAAAGAATTTGGGAATCTAACTTTTTCACTTATCAAGGCATCTTTTAGGACTTCGACCTTTTTGAGAATCTTGCTGTTATCCGTCATTTTCTCCGCTTTCAAAGCGCATCGTTTTCCGTCAAATTCAGAAAAGCTCTGCATCAAAAATTCTGGCTCATTTTGCGTCACAATCTTTGATTCCGGAGCTTTTTGTGCTATCCTTAAGCCATGCATAGAAAAAGGACAGGATTTCAAAAGGTTCCAACCGATCCTGTCCTGTACCCACACCCAAGAGCTTTGCCCATCGCGCGCCAATCCTCCGTAAGCTCCGCAGAGGTCTCCGTCTCCGTCTCCGTGCTCGGCGTCAGTTTTTGAATCCTCGCGACGAAAGATTCTGCATCCTCGTCCGGCACCAGTGTGCCGCCGATCGTGATATAGAATTGAATCTGACCTTCTTTCTCTGTCGTGGCCGCCTCAATTTTTTGTTGTTCCGGCAAACTTTTTGTCGAGATCGTTAGAGTTTCTGCGCCAGACAGTTTTTGAGATCCTCCTCCGCATTGCCGGTCAGCCGCAGATCGAAAGTGTCCACCAGATACTGCAGCACATTCGGACTCAAAAACGCCGGCAGCGTCGGTCCCAAGTAGATCCCCCGAATCCCCAGGCTTAACAAAGCCAGAAGCACCGCTACCGCCTTCTGCTCGTACCACGAAAGAATCAGCGACAGCGGCAGACTGTTGACATCCGTCTCAAAGGCATCTGCAAGCGCCTCCGCGATCCGCACCGCCGAATACGTGTCATTGCACTGCCCCACATCCAAAAGGCGCGGCAGTCCGGCAGCCTCCCCAAAATCCAGCTTGTTGAAGCGGTACTTGCCGCATGCCAGCGTCAGGATCAGACAGTCTTTCGGCACCAATTTAGCGAATTCCGTATAGTAATTGCGTCCCGGTCTGGCGCCGTCGCATCCACCGATCAGGAAAAAATGCCGCACTTTGCCCGTTCGTACCGCGTTGACGATTGCCTCGGCCTTGTCCAGCACTGCGTGATGTCCGAAACCGACGAGAATTTCCTCCTGCGCATAATCCTCCGGATAACCGCCGAGCTCCAGCGCTTTTTTGATGATCGGCCCGAAATCCTTCTCGCCGTTTTCCTTCTTTTCGATGAACTGCACACCGTCCCAGCCGACCACATTCGTGCTGAAGATCCGGTCCTTGTAGCTCTCCCGCGGCCGCATCAGACAGTTCGTCGTCATCAGAATACAGCCCGGCAGATCGTCAAACTGCGACTGCTGATCCTGCCACGCGCCGCCGAAATTGCCGACAAGATGCGGATATTTTTTGAGCCCTTCATAGCCGTGCGCCGGCAGCATCTCTCCATGCGTATAGACATGGATCCCCTTGCCCTGCGTCTGCGCCAGCAGCATCTCCAGGTCCTTGAGATCGTGACCGGACACGACGATAAACGGTCCCTTCTTCATGTGGATCCTGACCTGATGCGGCGACGGATCGCCATAGACTCCGGTGTTTGCCTCATCCAGCGTTTTCATTACCGCCAGCGCGATCTCCCCGGTGCGCATCGTCAGGCGAATCAGATCCTCCGCAGACAGCGCATCGTCCGTCAAAGCCGCCAGCGCCTCAAGGTAAAACGCGTCCACCTGCGCGCTCGCATAGCCCAGCTCCCGCGCCTGATGTCCGTAAGCACTGATGCCCTTGAGCCCGTAAAGGATCGTCATGCGCAGCGACCGCACATCCGGGTCCAGATCCTGCTCGTACATGATGCCCGCGACCTCGCTGACCCGCAGCATCTCCGCCTTCGTCTCCGGCAGATTGAAAGCCGCCTGCACCGCCTTCGGCTCCGCGAGCCGCGCCTTTTTAGCGCGTCCGCGCAGTTCCTCCTTGATCTTCTGTGACTGCTTCAGCAGATCCACATGCACCGCCGCGTCAAAATTGACATTGGTGAGCGTGGTAAAAAGACAATTTTCGACAAACCGCACGACCCGCGCCTCCGGATTTTCGCCCGCGTCCATCAGCGCTTTCGCGTACACACTGATGCCCTTAAGCTGATACAAAAGCAGATCCTGCAGATTCGCGACCTCCGCGGTCTTGCCGCACACCCCCTGCTTCGTGCAGCCCTTGCCGCCCGCCGTCTGCTCGCACTGATAGCAGAACATTTCGTAACCCAGATCCATATTATTGCTCATACTTCTGACCTTCTTTCCCTCGTATTTTTGCCCGCGGCGAGGCGGTCTGCCTGCCGCATGTTTTTGATCATAGTATCTGCGGTTTCTGAGGAAAATATGTCTGCTCCGGCAATCTTCTGCTGCTTGATTGCCTTTCTCTGCCCGTTTGCGATTATTTATGTAAACACTATGTTTATGCAGTGAACGGGTTTATTACTGGACAGCGGCCTCTACCTGCTTGACAGAAGAAAAGGCAGGCTATTTCGCGAGCAGTCTGCCTTGAATCGATCTGATCCGGATACCGGCCTCGGCTATCCCAGCGCCACATCCAGTACCATCATCAACGCAAAGCCCAGCGCCGCGCCGATGGTGCCGATGTTGCTGTGCTCGCCCGCCTGCGCCTCCGGAATCAGCTCCTCCACCACATAGATCATAGCGCCCGCGGCGAAAGTCAGCAAATACGGAAGCATCGGCGTAAGAAGCGAGGTGAGCAGTATCGTGAGCAACGCCCCGATAGGCTCTACAACGCTGGACGCCGCCCCACACAAAAACGCCTTGCCCTTCCGCATTCCGGCGGCGGACAGCGGCACTGAGACGATGGCGCCCTCCGGAACGTTCTGTATGGCAATGCCGGCAGAAAGCGCCAGCGCCGCCGCCGACATTTCCATGGCGGGAATCAGAAGTGACCAGACAGCGGCCGCGATCATTACCCTTGCGGCAAAACCCAGGAGCGCCTTCTGCAGCCGCACCCCCCATCTGCCTTTGGAGGAAAAACACCGTGGCGCAGCCCACCACTGTGCCTGCAAATGGCAGCAGTAACCCTGTAACAAGCTGATAGATCGTACTTTCGTTCATTGCGTTTGTCCCTCTTTTACAGCGTCAGCGAAGGCGCGGCGTAAACGCGGGACTTCAGCTCGCTGTTGAGCATATACAGTCCTTTGCTGTCGCTGCCTTCCCTGCTCGCTTCGTCCTTGGATAAATAATTTCACGCGGCGCAGCTTGTCTGCAGCGCGCAAATGATAAGTATCATCACAAGAAGGCTCAAAGCTTTCTTTGACATGATGTCTCCTCTTTCCGCAGCAATCTGCCTTTGCAAAAAAACAGCTTTTCTATGCTGTATCAAGCAGGCTATAAAATTGGCGTTAAGAAAAAGGTTCTTTCACTCGTACTTTATAATAATATTTCTTTGCACAAGAATCTTCTTTTTAGGCGTTTCAAAGCTGCTGATTTTTCCATGTAAAAACACCTCCTATATATTCGATATATTCATTTACACGGTAATTCGGCGTCAAAAAACGCTGAAACCCAGTCATAGACGGGGTTTCACGGTCATACTTCCTAAATGGACGCTTTACTTGTGTATATCGTCCATTTATTTTCGAACGACCTCCTCAATTTTTTCCCTTGCTGCCGGGTCTGCAACATACCT
>URWB01000143.1 GCA_900551415.1 uncultured Eubacteriales bacterium | reverse complement strand
GCGCGCGCTGCTCCATGCGCGTGACAAAGGCGTTGAGCCGCTCGCTCTTCGTGCGCAGCCACGCGAAGATCTTGCGGATGAAGAGCACGATGAACGGCACCGGCACGAGATTGCCGACGACGGACACCGCGATGGCAGCGCGGTAATCCAGTCCGTGCGCCACGCCGATCGGGATCGCGCCGCGCAGCTCGATCACCGGAACCATCGAAATCAGAAACGTTTTAAGCAGCGGGTTCATGCTTCCACCTCCCCCGCAATACAAAAACGATTGCATCGATGATCGCGCCCGCCAGCGCGCTGACCGCAAGCGGCTGCGCGAGCAGCCACTCCCGCAGATAAAATAACGTCAGCGCGCAGGCGCCGCCTGTCACCAGCATCGTCCAGTGCGTGTGCCCGCGGAACAAAATCTCCATCAGTCCGTAAGCACCGCCTCCCAGCACGAATACCGCGATTTCTACCCATATAGAATTGTCCGCGTGCACGATTTCCCTCAAACTCATACCTCTATTATGAGCCCGCGCCTGCACTTTATGCCTTGCTTTTTCACTCAAATCTTACCAGCTTCCACGTGCGCGGCTCTGCCTGCCTCGCGCGTTTTAAAAAGCCACCACAATCACCAGTCAAGTTTTATACTTCCCAAAAGGTGATATCCTTCCGGCATTTCATCGGAAACTCCTATGATGTCACCTACCCACATACCGATGTCAGCGTGATTGCCATAGCTCAGCAGAATGGGAAGCGGATCTACAAAATCACTTTCTTCATTGGATTGGTACAAAATCTTTGTTGCTTCGAAGGAGTAGCAGGTCTTTTTTGTATGATTTACTGTATACAAAAAATTCCGTCCTTCACGCAAGAACAGCCCATCAAATGGATTTTTTATATCAATACCGTACTCATTATACGCCATAACCTCCGGATCCTTTAAATCCTCAAGATATTGTTCTATTTCCCAACGGACTTCCGGCTCCGCGGCTTTGAAAAGGCCGGAAATATTCTTATAGGCTTCGTATATCGTGTCCGAGGCCTCTCCGGGGTATCCAGCTTGCACCGTATGATCATATAAAGTTCTCAATGTCACATTATCAGCATCTTGTGGAATCCTTTTTTCATCGCCCATCCAAAAAACATGGTCTCCTGCCCACTCTTTTGAAAGCAAATCTCGAAGTGCGCGGAGAAATTCATTGTTTCTGACCAATGATTCATGCCGCTTATTCCCAAAGTCAAACTCGCTTGGGCAGAGGTATTCTTTTTTATCTACGTTTACCCACCTATAATATTCGCCCATTTTCCCCTTTCATCAAGACTCCTGTCCTAAAGCCTTCCGCATACTTCCATCTCTTTCTCCCTGCGCCCTATCTTCATATCTCCCCTAAAATTGATTTCTAATGTTATGATACCATAAATCCTTGCGAAAATCTCATAAATTTGTTATCTTTATCTTAGAAAATATCTTCGCACGATTTTTTCGCCTATCCGCGTTTCGCATAATTCGCATAAGGAGGTACCACCATGCAGCATGAAATCACAACCGTCCGTCCGCTGCTCGACAGCCGCGGCGTTCTCCTCGAGCCCGGCTACAGCAAAGGGCTCCTTCCGCAGTACAGTCGCAGCGCTATCAAGGGCGGCGCGCTCCGCATCAAGGAGTGGGATTATTACTTGATCACCTGCGATGATTTTGCTGTCGCGCTCACAATCGCTGACAATTCCTACATGGGTTTGGACAGTATTTCCCTGCTTGATTTTCGGATTCCATGGGAACATACCACCAGCCCGATGTCCTTCCTAACGCTCGGTAAACGCAATTTTCCATCTTCTTCGGCGAGCGGCAATGTAAAATCCGGCGGCCGTCATCACAAAATCAGCTTTGAACTCCATGGCGATTATCGTCTGCTGACCTTCCACATGGACAAATTCTTCGACGGCAAACCGATCGACGGTGAGATTCGCCTCGAAAACCCGCCGCAGGAATCCATGGTCATCGTCACACCCTTCGCCGAAAAAAAGACCGCTTTTTATTTGAATCAAAAGATCAACTGCATGCCTGCCTCCGGCGCGGCACATTTTGACGGCAAGACCTATCGTTTCGAACCCGGCGCTTCTTTTGCGGTGCTGGACTGGGGACGCGGAGTCTGGACTTACAAAAACACCTGGTACTGGGGCAGCGCTTCCGGTCTGGTGGACGGCGTTCCGTTTGGCTGGAACATCGGCTACGGTTTCGGCGACACCTCCGCAGCGACCGAAAACATGCTTTTTTATAACGGCAAGGCGCATAAGCTGCATAGCGTACAGTTCCACATTCCGATGAAGCGCAAAAAATATACCACGCATGGCGGATGCTGCAGTGGAAGCGCGGGCCGCGTCGTGGATACCGCTGATTACATAGAGGATTATCTGTCCCCATGGACCTTTAGCAGTGATGACGGCCGTTTTGAGATGGACTTTGTGCCGATCATCGACCGCGCGGCCTGTACGGACATTAAACTGATCTCCTCTGACCAGCATCAAGTATTCGGCAGGTTCACCGGGCGCGCCGTCCTTGACGATGGCACCGTAATCAAGGTGAAAGACTTTTTGGGGTTCGCGGAGAAGGTATGCAACAAGTGGTAGTGAGTATTCAATATCCGGCTGCGAAAGAATCCCACAGAAAGTTTATCAGCCAAAAGAACGCACAGCGAAATACGCTTTTTCATTCTTCCAAAATTTTCGCATGCCATGCTACCGCAGCCTGCTTATCTGATGACAGCGCAAGCAAAGAAAACAGCGCAAACACAGACAGAAGGAAAAGGATGAAAAATTTTTCTTCGCTGTTACGCATTGCCTCGCATGGGGTATCCATTGTATAATAGCTTTATCGACACTTACAAAAATACACAAGGCAAAACCTGAATACGACAGGAGGTTAAAAATGTATTGTACAAAAAAAATTACAGATGATCTCATCTGGGTCGGCGCCAACGATCGGCGCCTTGCAATGTTCGAGGGAGTTTACTCCGTCCCGCGCGGCGTTTCCTACAACGCTTATCTGCTGCTCGACGATATCAACGTTCTTTTTGATACGGTGGACAAGGCGGTCGGTAAAACCTTCTTTGAAAATCTGGCGCACGCGCTGAACGGCAAAAATCTGGATTTTGTCGTCATTCAGCACATGGAACCGGACCATTCGGCAACCCTGATGGAACTTTTGCTGCGTTATCCAAACACAAAGGTGGTCTGCAACCAAAAGATTTTAGCTATGGTTCAGCAGTTCTTCCAGTTGGATCTAAGCGGCAAAGCCTTTGTTGTCAAGGAAAACGACACGCTCTCCACCGGACACCACAAGCTGAAATTCCTCTTCGCGCCGATGGTGCATTGGCCGGAGGTCATGGTAACCTACGACGAGACGACCGGAACGCTGTTCTCCGCGGACGCTTTCGGCACCTTCGGCGCTCTTAACGGTGCGATTTTTGCTGATGAAGTAGATTTTGACAATGAATACATGGACGAGGCCCGCCGCTATTACTGCAATATTGTCGGCAAATATGGTCCGCAGGTGCAATCCCTGCTCAAAAAAGCGCATGGGCTGGATCTCAAGATGATCTGCCCGCTGCATGGCTTCGTATGGAGAAGAAATTTAGAAGATTATTTCGATAAATATGTGAAATGGAGCACCTACACACCGGAGGAAACCGGCGTGATGATCGCTTACGCTTCGGTCTACGGCAACACCGAAAACACCGCGGAGATTATTTCTTCAAGGCTGCGCGACCTCGGCGTCAAAACGGTCATGTACGATGTGTCCGTCACCCCTGCCTCCGAGATCATCGCGGCGGCGTTCAAATGGAGTCATTTGCTGTTCGCCTCAACGACCTATAACGCCGGTATCTTTGTTTCCATGGAGGAGCTGCTGCATGACCTGGCGGCGCACAATATCCAAAACCGTACCGTAGCCTTTGTCGAAAACGGTTCTTGGGCGCCGACCAGCGGCAAGCTGATGCGTCAGATCATCGAAGGCTGCAAGGATATGACAATTTTGAATGAAACGCTGACGCTCAAATCGTCGCTCGCGCCGGAACAGGCTGCCGAAATCGATACATTGGTCAAAGCAATCTCCGACACGATTCCGCGCTTCGAAAAACCGGTGATCGACGAATCTGCCATGGCAGAAGCCAAGATTGACCCTGCGATCTTCCATAAGTTTTCTTACGGGCTTTTTGTGCTGACTGCGCAGGCTGACGGTAAGGACAACGGCTGCATCATCAATACCGCGGCGCAGCTGACCAGCACGCCGGGCAGGATCAACATCGCGGTCAATAAAGCAAATTACACGCACGACATGATTCTTCATACAGGCGTCTTTAACGTATCTGTTCTGGCAGAGGACGCTTCCTTCGATACCTTCAAACGTTTCGGATTTGCCAGTGGCAAGGATACGGACAAGTTTGCGGGATTTGCGGAGCATGTCGGCAGGAGCAAAAACGGCCTCACTTATGTAACACTCGGCACCAACGCGTTCCTCTCCGCCAAGGTCATCGACTCCTACGATTACGGCACGCATACGCTCTTTATCGCGGAGGTTACGGAAGCGGCAGTCCTGCGCGACGCACCTTCTGTTACCTACGGCTACTACTTTGAGCACATCAAACCGAAGCCGCAGCCAAAGATCGAAGAGGAAAAGCATGGCTATGTCTGCAAGATCTGCGGCTATGTTTATGAAGGCGACACCCTGCCGCCTGATTTCATCTGCCCGCTCTGCAAGCACGGCGCGGAGGACTTCGAGAAAATTTAAGCCGCAGCGCGCTCGCGCCTGCCCGCGGCAGATATTTCAGTACACAAACGATACTTTTGTCATGAGGCAGGAAACATCGCAAGCGATATTTCCTGCCTCATAAAATATGAAGATGCACAAATCGCAAATTGTAAGGAGGACATCCAATGTATAAATACGAATATGAGACCGTCAGCTGTGATTTT
>URWB01000142.1 GCA_900551415.1 uncultured Eubacteriales bacterium | reverse complement strand
TTCTAACATTGCCATATGCGCGCCCTCCTTATTCGCCCAAATATGCCTTGATAACCTGCGGATTGTTCAGTACCTCGCTCGTCTTGCCCTGCGCCAGCACCGTACCGAAGTTCAGAACCGTCAGTTCCTCACAGATACCGGATACCAGCCGCATATCATGCTCGATCAGGAGGATCGTCATATCAAACGTCTTTCTGACGAACTGAATCGTATCCATCAGCTCCTGCGTTTCGTTCGGATTCATGCCGGCCGCCGGTTCATCCAGAAGCAAAAGCTTCGGCGAGGTTGCCAACGCTCTGGCGATTTCCAGTTTTCTCTGTTTGCCATAAGGCAGATTCGCCGAGATATAATCCTTTTCTCCCGCCAGCCCGAACACCTCGAGCAGTTCCTCCGCCTTTTCGTTCATTCGTTTTTCGGTCTTGAAATAGGACGGCAGGCGAAAGATTCCGTCCGCGAGCGAGTACTTATAATCATTATGCAGTCCGAGCTTGACGTTGTCAAGTACCGAAAGCTGCTTGAAAAGCCGGATATTCTGGAAGGTTCTCGCGATGCCCTTCTTGTTGATCTCGATCGTGCTGTGTCCGGTGAGCTTTTCTCCATCTAAGAAAAAGTTCCCCTCCGTCGGTTTGTAAACGCCTGTCAGCAGGTTAAATGCTGTCGTCTTGCCCGCTCCGTTCGGTCCGATCAGACCGTAGAGCTGTCCTTTGTTGATGGTCATGGTGAGCTCATCGACCGCCTTCAGACCGCCAAAGGAGATTCCTAAATTTTTTGTTTCCAACATTGGCGCTGCCATCTTAGCTCACCTCCTGTTCTTTTGCGGACGCTTTGGAAGTTTTAGATGCCTTCGCCCTGCCGTCAAGATGCAGATAGCCTTTGAAGCGTTCCGTATACATTTTCATGGTTTCGTTGTTGTTCACCAGCATCATCACAATCAGCAGGATCGCGTAAATCAGCATTCTGTAGTCGCTGAACGAGCCACGCAAAAGCTCCGGCAGCGCTGTCAGGATGACCGCCGCGATGATCGAGCCGCGCATGCTGCCGATGCCGCCGAGGACGACGAATACCAGCACCAGAATCGACAAGTTGTAGTCGAATTTGACCGCGACCAGACTGGACAGATTATGTCCGTAGAGGACACCCGCCATGCCCGCGAACATCGCGGAAATTGTAAAGGCAATCAGTTTGTATTTGGTGATGTTGATGCCGATGGACTCCGCCGCGATACGGTTGTCCCGGATCGCCATGATCGCCCGCCCTGCTCTGGAATTGACCAGATTGAGGATGACAATCAAGGTGATGAAGATCAGGATAAAGCCGACGATATAGTTGGAATCGCGCGGCGCGCTCGTAATCCCCATCGCGCCGTTAATCAGTTCCTCCGAGGTCAGCGGGTCAAGCTCCATATTGTTGTAGGCTTCCACGCTGAGCGCCATGTGCAGCCCGTTGACATCCTTAACTAAATAAATATTGTTGACGAGACTCTTGATGATCTCGCCGAACGCCAGCGTTACGATAGCCAGATAATCTCCGCGCAGACGCAGAACCGGAATCCCGATCAGAACGCCCGCCGCGCCTGCCACTAGCCCGCCGATGAGAATCGCCAGCGGGAAACGAATCCAGACCGAAGTCAGGCTTTCCTGGGTCAGAATGCTGAAGGTACTGCCGACGAACGCGCCCAGACACATGAAGCCCGCGTGTCCGAGGCTCAGCTCGCCGAGGATGCCGACCGTCAGATTCAGAGAAACCGCCATGATGACATAGGCGCAGATCGGGACAAAAAGACCCTTGATCAGGCTGGAGCCGCCCGGCATACCGTTATATACCGCGCAGAACACGAAGCAGGCCGCGACGATGGCGTAGGTGATCATATTCTGCCGAGTTGTCTTGTTTAAGCTTGTGGATTGTAATTTGTTTTTCACACCGATCACCTACACTTTCTCTCGCATTGCTTTCCCGAGGAGACCTGTCGGCTTTACGAGCAGTACGACGATCAGCACGCCGAATACGATCGCGTCGGATAAGGTCGAGGAAATATACGCTTTGCTGAGGTTCTCGATCACGCCGAGCAGAATGCCGCCGAGCATCGCGCCCGGAATCGAACCGATGCCGCCGAATACCGCCGCTACGAAGGCCTTGATGCCCGGCATCGCGCCGGTGTACGGTCCGATCAGCGGATAGGAGGAACAGAGCAGGAGGCTCGCGACTGCCGCCAGTGCGGAACCGATCGCGAAGGTTACGCTGATGGTGCTGTTGACATTGACGCCCATCAGCTGCGCGGCGCCTCGGTCCTCAGAAACAGCCTGCATCGCGGCGCCGATTCTGGTGTGGTTGATAAATGTGGTCAGGGCGATCATAATCACGATGGTTGCCGCGATAGTCAGAATCGCTTCGCCTGTGACGGTCAGTCCATCGGCGACATGCCAGTCCGGAAGATGCAGAATATCCGGAAAATTTCTCGATGCGGAACCGAAGATCAGCAGCGCGACGTTTTGCAAAAAATAGCTGACGCCGATCGCGGTAATCAGTACCGCCAGCGGCGGCGCGTTTCTGAGCGGCTTATAGGCGATTTTTTCGATGGAAACACCCAGTACCGTGCAGACGATGATCGCGCAGACGATCGCCACCCCCGCGGAGGTATGCATCGAAGAAACGGCTGTAAAAATCACGAAGCCGCCGATCATGATGACATCACCGTGCGCGAAGTTCAACATTTTCGCGATGCCGTATACCATGGTATATCCCAGCGCGATCAGCGCGTAGACACTCCCGAGGCTGATACCGCTGATTAAGTAAGACAGAAAATTCATAAAATTACCTCATATTTTTGTTCTATCGGCAGGGTGCGAATCAGAAGCTGCCGCTGTGGCTCCATCCTCTGTGCCCGCGCCCATTGCCGTCTGTACAGCGGAAGCGGGGACCTGCGCCTTGCCGGTCCCCCCTCCGTATATCCTCTCTGAAACATTGCCAAAGTCTATCTTGTTGTATGGGTCGATTCCTTATGCTAGCTGTGACCTCGCCAAATTTGCTTCAGATTAGAGTGCCTTGTAAGTGCCGTCCTTGATGACCATCGCCATCGGGGTCTTGTTCGGCTCGCCGTCCGCGGACCATGTCATAGTACCGGTCGCGCCTGTGAATTCGATCTCGGTCATTGCCTTCTTCATCGCCTCGCAGAGATCGGAAACGCTCATATCCGGCGTTACACCGGCTTTCTCTGCCGCGGCCTTGATGATGAACATCGCGTCGTAAGCGTCCGCTGCGAACTGGTTCGGAACTTCGCCGTTGTATTTTGCTTCGTATGCTTCGGTAAATGCCTTGGATTCCGCGTTGTCGGAGTCAGCCGCGAACGGAGTCAGGAGCATTACGCCCTCTGCCAGCTTCGCGTTGGAGCCTAACTGATCGATGACGCCGTCCAAACCGTCACATCCGAAGAACTGTACGTCTAAGCCTGCTTTGTCTGCCTGCGTTAAGAACAGGGAAGCTTCCTGCGCGTAGAACGGAAGGAATACCAGATCAGCGCCTGCTTCCTTCATCTTTTGGATCTGTACGGTGAAGTCCTGCGCGGAGTCCTTGGTGAAAGCTTCTGCCGCAACGACGTTGACGCCCTTTGCTGCCGCTTCTGCCTTGAAAGTCTTGTAGATACCGTTGGAATATACGTCAGAGGAGTTGTAAACAACGCCTACCTTCGCATCCGGGAAGTGTTCCGCAAAATAGTCCGCAGAGCCGACACCCTGGTTCGGGTCGGAGAAGCATACTCTGAACGCGTTGTCACCCTTGATGGATTCCACTGCGGAACCGGACGGGGTAAGCTGGAACATGTTGTCCTCAGAGGTCAGCGCTACAACCGCGGTACAAGGCGCGGAAGTAACGGTACCCATTAACATCTGCATGCCCTGGTCCTTTAAGGAGTTATACGCGTTGACAGCCTTTTCGGTGTCGTGTTCATCATCCTGCCAAAGGAATTCAACCGGATAGCCGTTGATGCCGCCGGCAGCGTTAATCTCTTCGGCTGCCATCTCTGCCGCGTTCTTTACCGCCTGCCCGTAAACTGCCGCGCCGCCGGTCGTAGGTCCGATACCGCCGATGACGAACTTCGCGTTCGCGTCCGCACCGCCGTTTTCTGTGCCCGCGTCATCGCTGCCGCAGGCCGTAAAGGCGAAGGTCATAACTGCTGCCATCGCGACAGCCGCGAATTTTTTGAAATAAGATTGCTTTTTCATTTTGTTTCCTCCATTTTCATTTTTTGGTTTTGATTGCATTTTTTTATGATGTAGGATTTTGTCCTATCTTAAGGCTGATACAATAAAAGCCTGCAGCTTCGTTTGCTGCAGGCTTCTAAAGTTCTATGTTTACTGAGAGTGATAAGCCCTTTGAAAGCCTACCATGATGTCCTTGCTTACCACTTCAGTAAATACCTATTCAAGAGACCATGAACTTTTTCGTTTCCCTGCATGCAAACTCGCATTATTTATAATCACGACCCCGATCCCGAGGATGACGACTAGTAAAATAATGCTAATGATAATCACGCTAATGCTGAGCAGGTTTACCATGAAGTTCATTGTGTTTCTCCTTTCCTTAAGTGATATACGCAGTTTACCACAAGAAAAAAGAGATGTCAATACCTTTTTTATATTTTTTCAATATTTTTTTCATTTTTCTTTGTTCTTTTGCACAATTATTAACGAAATCCCATCCGTTTCATGGGAAATCTCCTGTTTTTTGTTGTTCAAAACAAGTTTATCACAATATTTTTCTACGTTTTTTGTTTTTGAAAACAATGTGTTTAGGATGGCAGCTTTTTAAGCCCGCGGTCTCTATCGCAAAATCTTGCGGCGGCCGCGCGCTTTTCGCGCAAGGGATAAAATCCCGGTAGATTTCCGCGCAAGGAAATAAGCTGCTTGGTGATAACGCACAAGGCAGCCGAGGAGACCGGCTGCCTTGCGCGTTTTGATTTGAATTTGCCTTCAAATCGGTTTGAGTTATTTTGGGTTACAAAACTCTT
>URWB01000141.1 GCA_900551415.1 uncultured Eubacteriales bacterium | reverse complement strand
GCGAGCTGCGCCAGCGGGTCGGACAGAAGTTAAAGCTCTGCCCGGAACAGTATTTACCGATCATCGAGGGAGCTATTGACGGTGCAATCAAATTGAACGAAACGGAGGGCGTTTGACACCCTCCGTTTTCCTATGCCTATTTGTCCTGCAAGCACTTCTCTCGCAACTCTTGACACCGTGCATCCAGCTCTTGAATCTCCTTTTCGTTCAAATCACGTTCGCCATTTGTGATTTGTTCTTCCACATAGCTGGAATAGGCATCTATCAGCGCGTCCAGCATGACCTCCGGCGTATCCAGCAGAAGGACACTGTACCATTCCTCACGGTTCGGCTCCCATCCCAGCAACGTATAGCCGTGGCTGGTAGATACGACTTCATACAGCGGGTCTTGCCGGAGAATATCGTCAAAGACCTGCAAAATCCGATCAAAGCTCAGCATCTTATTCGCCCCCCTCACCGAAAATCAATTCAGACAATATCGTTTCCTCAGCCTGTGCTTTCAATGTGTTCATCAAGCCTACCCATCGCATTTGATCTGCGGCTTTTAACGCTTCATCCACGCCTGCGGCTTCCATCAACTGTGGCATGAGCGTGTCCATGCGCTCGTTTGCAGCCTTGTCAATCTCCAACAGGTGCGGATATAATCGTCCTGTTAAAATCAGGTTGTTATAGAAAATAGGACGGTGCTTTTCCAAATACTGTTTTCGCATACGTCCATATTTTCCAATAGGCGTTCCAACCTGCTCTGATAGTTTCAAATCTGGAATATAGTAATCCCCGCAACGGGAATAAGTCAACCCTTTCATACGTTTACGCCTCTCCTTATACGGCTGCATGGGCCTGCACTGGTGCTTTCTGCGGCACCTGTTGCGGCAGCTGCCCAACCGGGATAAACACGCCGTTGGATATATCTTCCTCGCGGATCGCCGCTTTTGCAGCTTCTATTTGGGCTTTACGCTTGGCGTTGTACCGTTTTTCCCACGCCTTTTGCGCACCGCTCGCTTTTCGGCGCAGATAGTTTTGATGAAGCTTGTCCTTGCGTTCTTCACGTTTCCGCAATTCTTCCTGTTCTTCCGGCGTCAACGTCACTTCTCCGAAGTGGGGCGGCATATATTTTCCGACAAAGTTAAAGTAAATCTCGACCTCCTGCGTAGTGTCCTGACTGCCTTTCCGGGCGCGTTCGTGGACAAGGATTTTCTCTACAAACTCATTGAGCATGGTCGTTGTCAGCGTATCAAAGTTTTCATATTTGTCGATCAGCGCGATAAATCTCTCGGCAGATTTACGGTTCTGCTCATAGCCGCTGACCGCCTTTTCCAACTGTACAATCTCACATTCCAGTTCGTTTTGCTCCTTAGCGTATTGAGCGTCAAGGGCGGCATAGCGGGCATCTGACAGTTTACCCAGCACATGATCTTCATAGATTTTGCAGATCAGCTTTTCCAGCTCTCCGGTGCGTTTCTGCGCCACAGTCAGCCTTTTTTTCTTCTTGGATATATCGCTTGCCTCCTGTGCAGTCTGCGCATCCTGAACGGTCTGGACAAACTCGATACGGTTGTTCTTGGAATAGTCCGCGATCGCCCGAAGGGTATCGGCAATCAGAGTAAGCACCGCCTCGGCGCGGATTCGATGCTGCGTGGCACAAAGCATCCCAATAGGATATTTTCCGTACTGACTGCAAGTGTACTGCGGAATACGCTTGCCGTTACAGGTACGGTGGACATACATCTTGCCGCCGCAATCGGCGCAATACATCAGCCCGGTCAGCGGGTGCGCCTCGCCCCAGCCGTCCGGGTAGCGTTTTACATTCGCCCGGATGCGCTGCACGTTGTCAAAAGTCTCTTGGTCGATAATGGCTTCGTGGGTGTTTTCAAAGATCGTCCACTCGCTCTCTGGAACATAGTGGCTTTTCTTGTCCTTGAAATGCTTGCGGGTTTTGAAATTGATAGTATGCCCTAAGTATTCGCGCTTCTTCAAGATATTGACGATTGTGGAAGAACCCCAGCCGTAAATATCCTTGACGCTTTTCCCTCTGTTCACGCCCTCGCCATGACGGGCAAGGTGAACGGAGGGGATTTCCACTTTCTGCTGCTGCAAAATCTGTGAAATCTGATAAGGACCGTAACCCGCCATCGTGAGTGCAAAGATTCGTCGCACGACTTCTGCGGCTTCCTCATCAACCAGCCAATGCGTTCGGCTTTCATCCCAAAGGTAACCATAAAGGACAGTGCCGGTCAAATGCTTACCGCTCATGCCTTTAGCCTTGAATACGGATTTGATTTTCTTGCTGGTGTCCCGCGCATAATACTCATTCATAATGTTGCGGAAAGGGGTGAAATCATCATCGCCTCTGATGCTGTCCACACCATCGTTAATAGCGATTAGACGAACGCCTTTCACGCGCAGAATCTCCATAATCTGCCCAACCTTGAGATAGTCGCGTCCCAATCGGCTCATATCCTTGATGATAATCGCTTCTACATGATCGGCTTCAACCTCTTTCATCATAGCGTTAAAACCGGGACGGTCAAAGCAGGTGCCGGAAATTCCATCGTCGGTGAAGTGCGTAGGGTTGGGAAAACCATTCTGGCGTGCGTAGTCCTCCAACATCTGCTTTTGGTTGGATATGGAGTTGCTTTCGCCTTGCAGCTCGTCGTCACGAGAAAGCCGCTCATAGAGGGGTGTGATTTTCGTTTTCAGCATATCGTTGTCCTCCTTTACGAAAAATGCTCTAAGTGCCTTCACTAATCATGAGAAAATCTCGTGATTAAGAGGGTACTTAGAGCATACAACTCCCGCCGCCAGCTTGAATTTTTTATATTGGCGCACCGCGAAGCAATCCGGCTTTTCCCGCTCCAAATCCTCAAACATCAGGTCAATCGGATTCCGGAAATCCTCGTTATCCTCGCGTGTCTGCATACTGCCGATCATATCAATCAGCGTCGCAAAGTTGCGATCTTCCTCCAACGCTTCCTGCCACAGATAGCCGATCAGCGCCGTGTAGAGCAGCACTTCTGATTTGTCCCAAAATGGATCGCCGCCCTTGCCCTCGCCGCGCGTATTGGCAATCAGGCAGTTTACCAGTTTCAAGATGTCCTTTTCGCTATGGATATACGCCAGCGGATTATAGTGCATGCTCTTGGCAAAATTGATCGTGTTCATCACCTTGATGCGGTAGCTGAAATGCCGCAGCATCCTGCCGCACTCGACGATCAGGCTGCCTTTCGGGTCAGTCACGACGAACGAACAGGGGTATTTCTCCGACACGCACTGCATGAGGTTCGGTTTGACGAAGAATCTCGTCTTGCCGCTGCCCGAACCGCCGACCACCAGCACATTTTTGTTTCGCGCCGTCCGCGGGTCTTTGGGGCGGCTGTTCATGGTCAGCCTTTCCGTCTGCGTCAGGATGATGTTGTTGGCAAACACGGGGTCGGCGTAAGGCGCGATGTCCTTCGCCGTCCCCCAGCGCGCCGAACCGTATTCGACGTTGTGCCGGAACTTCTTTGCGTTTTTGCCCTTTACATAGACCGCCGCATAAAACGCCGCCGCTATTGCTATGCCCACCAGCACATCCTGCGGGTAAAAACTCGGCAGCGGCGACGCAAGCGCCTGCATGAAGCCGTCGCCCCAATGCAGAAACTTCTCGGCGAACGCCGTTCCCGCCGCCAGCCGCCACGCCTGACCGATTTTCGTTCCGTACAGCGCAATGCAGACATATGGCATCGTGCGCAGCACAATCTTTTTGATGTTCATCGGCTCTGCTCCCGCTGCTTCTTATGCGTGATAATCTGCTCAATCGGCGCGCGCAGTTTCTCCCGCAGCTTGGAATGTTCTTTGCCGCGCATTTTCTGATCGGTGTATTCGGACAGCGCCGCATTCAGCGCGTCCGCATCCCGCGCCTTGAAGAAAATCAGGAACCTGGGCGCATCGCCTTTCACCTTCTTCACCGCATAATCCACGCCGTATTTGCGCGCCACGCGCTCAAAGGCTTTGATATCCTCGCCGCTCAGTTCCACGTTGCTCACGCCCTGATTCTGCCCGACCAGCTTTTTGACCGACTGCCTGCCCACATAGCGCACACCCGTCTGCGCATCGTGCTTCTTCTCCTTCTTGTGCGCCACATACTTGGCGATTGCCGCGCGAAACAAACGTGCGGTCATCTTCGCCGCGTTGACCGTCAGGGTCAGGCTTTTCTGCTCGACCTCCTCCTGCATCCTTCACCTCTCCTCTTTCTATTTGCAGACAAAAAAAGAACTTCCAAAGCCTTTCAGAAGTTCTTTTCCATTATTCAGTTCTTTTCGTAAAACCCTTCGCGGCTGTATTCAGACCATTTTAAGTACATTTCCTGATAATTTTGCTTGATAAAAGCCCGTATTCTACCAATTTCTCTATCATTCAATATACCCCTGTTTTGTATCACCGTATCTCCGTTATCCCTTACAAAGAACTTCGCCGATCCCGTCTCTGTCAGTTTTCTGTCGCTGGCATGAACGTGCATACACTCAATAACGCAGTATGACGTGAAATACAGATAATATCCTGCAACCTTAAACTCATAGTATTTCGGCATCTTCATCCTCCATGAATTGCAGGTTCTTTTTCAGATATCCTTTAACAATATGGATTTCAATATCATCCATGCTCGTTTCCAGCACATCCATATCGGGTGAAAAGACAGTCGCCTTGTCCGGACAATTCAGGTTCAAAACGCGGTATCCTTCCGGGCATAGGCTAAACGCATAGCCGTTTACAATCATTTCCGCTTCATCGGCAATCTTTTTAATGTCTACCATCTGCTATCTGCACCCCTTTAATCTGCGATAAAACCGCGTCCGCATCAAAATACAGGTTCTGGAGGATGGGCGCAAGATCAATGTACTCTTCTTCCGGTTTGTCATTGTGCTTATACTTTGCCATAACCACCAGATAACCGTGATCCCATTCCTTGACTGCCGTATATCGTTCTAGCGAATACGGTGCGCGAAAACGAATGACCTTATCATCAAAACGGAAAACCGTATAGCCGG
>URWB01000140.1 GCA_900551415.1 uncultured Eubacteriales bacterium | reverse complement strand
GATTCCGATTGCGCAGGAGCGTCAGGAGCGGCTGCTGCGCGAGCAGATTGACGAGATCGCGGTGGGCATCGAGGAGATGGAGCGGGAGAATGGCGAGCGTTTTACCATCAAGCGCATGGAAGCGACGCGCAAATCGCTGGAAGCAAGGCTGGAAAAGCTGAAAGCCGACGAGAAAAAAGATGACGTCGTGACCTTTGAGGAGCTGGGCGTGGACAGGCTCTTTGTGGATGAGGCGCACGCGTTCAAAAACGGCTTTCTGGCGACCAAAATGCGCAATGTGGCGGGAATTGCGACCAGCGAATCTCAAAAATCGACCGATATGTTTTTGAAATGCCGATATATGGACGAATTGACGGGTGGACGCGGCGTTATTTTCGCGACGGGCACGCCCGTGTCCAATTCCATGACCGAGCTGTATACGATGCAGCGCTATCTGCAATATGGAACGCTGGAAAAAATGGGGCTGATTCATTTTGACGCATGGGCTTCTACGTTCGGCGAAACGGTGACGGCGATTGAGCTTGCGCCGGAGGGCACCGGATACCGCGCACGGACGCGCTTTGCGAAGTTCTTTAACCTGCCGGAACTGATGGCGATGTTCAAGGAGGTTGCGGATATTAAAACGGCGGATCAGCTTCATCTGCCTGTGCCGAACGCGCACTATGAGACGATGGCGGTCAAGCCGTCCGTCTATCAGGAGGAGATGGTGGAGGCGCTGTCCGAGCGTGCTTCGAAGGTTCATTCGGGCGCGGTTGACCCGAAGGAGGACAACATGCTCAGGATTACGTCGGATGGACGAAAGCTGGGGTTGGATCAGCGGCTGATGAACCCGCTGCTGCCCGACGAACCGGGCAGTAAAGTCAACGCCTGCATGGAAAACATCCTGCGTATCTACAAAGAAGGGGATGCGCAAAAGCTGACGCAGCTCGTGTTCTGCGACCTGTCCACGCCGCATGGGGACGGTTCGTTTAACGTCTATGACGATATCCGGGACAAACTGGTTGCAAGCGGGATTCCGAAAGAGGAGATTCAGTTCATCCATGACGCGGATACGGAAATCAAAAAGAAGGATCTGTTCGCCAAGGTCAGGAGCGGACAGGTGCGGATTTTGTTTGGCAGCACACAAAAACTTGGCGCAGGCACCAATGTTCAGGACAGATTGATCGCTCTGCATGATCTGGATGCGCCATGGCGGCCGGGCGATTTGGAGCAGCGAGCGGGGCGCATTGTGCGGCAGGGCAACATGAATCCGGACGTGCATATATACCGATATGTCACAGAAAAATCGTTTGACAGCTATTTGTGGCAGACCATCGAGAACAAGCAGCGCTTTATCAGCCAGATCATGTCCAGCAAATCGCCCGTCCGTGCCTGCGACGATGTAGACGAAACCGCACTCTCTTATGCCGAAATCAAGGCATTGTGCGCGGGCGATCCGCGCATCAAGGAAAAGATGGATTTGGACATCGAGGTCGCAAAGCTGCGCCTGATGAAAGCGGATTATCAGAGCAACCAGTTCAAACTGGAAGACCAGATTCTGAAGCAGTATCCGGAAGAAATCCGTCAGGCACAGGAACGCGCGAAGGGCTATCGGGCGGATATGGCGCTGCTGGAAGCGCATCCGCTGCCCAAGGATGGTTTTGTCGGCATGGCGATCAAGGGAAAGCGGATTGCCGATAAAGAGGCAGCGGGCAAAATGCTTCTGGAAGCCTGCCGTCTTTCGCCGCATGATATGGAGCTGGGCGAATACCGCGGCATGAAAATGACGGTGGATTATGACAGCTATCGGCAGGAGGTCAAGCTCGTTCTGCGCGGTGAGATGTCGCATACCGTGACCATGGGAACGGATGTGTACGGCAATCTGACGCGCATCGAGAACGCGCTGGCGAATATGCCGCAAAAACTCGAAAAGGCGGAAGAACGGATTGCCGAACTGGAACGGCAGACGGAACAGGCCAGGGCGGAGCTGGGCAAACCGTTTGCGCAGGAGAAGGAGCTGGAAGCCAAAGCCGCGCGCCTTGCCGAATTGAACGCCGCGCTGAACATTGACGAAAAAAGGAAGGAGCCGATGGAGAAGCGACCGATGAAGGATGTGTTGAAGGCGTATCAGGAGCGGGCGGACGCTCAGAGTCAGGGAGAAAAGGGAGGAACAAACGAATGGAACCGATGAAGAATATTCCCGTGTACAGGCATAGCGCCGCCTATGCGGTGGAGCATGGCGAGCTGGAAGCATACAAGACGTCCCGGGTGGCAGGCGTTGCCTGCCGGGATGCGATAGAAAAAGCCGTTGCGAAGCATTACAGAGATAACTGTCTGAACAAAGCGGGAGCCAGAGAGGTCATCGACGAGTTTGGCAAAGAGCGTGTGATGACGGTGCTGGCGATTACGATTCGGGACAAGCTCTACGACGGGCGATTCTCGTCCGCCAATAAAGCATGGGCGCAGGCGTTTCCGATTGAGCCGGACATCGACAGTTGGGGCGGCAACCGAAATTTGACGCTGGTTGTGCGGCAGACGCATCCGGGCTTGCTCAATCTGTTCTGCGATCAGGCGAAGGCTTACGAATCGGAAAAGGTTTCGGTGCGGGAAAAGCTGAAGGCGGCAGCGAAAAACGCGCCTGTACCTTCGACGAAAAATGAAATGGAGCGATGAAGCATCGATCAGCAAAAGAGGGATATTCAAATCAAATTCCGCGTGACGGCAGACGAACGGGCGCTGCTGGAACGGAAGATGCGGGAAGCGGGCACGACGAACATGGGCGCATACCTGCGGAAGATGGCGCTGGACGGCTACATTCTGCGGCTCGATCTGCCGGAGTTAAAAGAGATGCTTTCCCAGCTTCGCTACATGGGCAACAATGTCAACCAGATTGCCAAAAGAGCGAACGAGGTCGGCGTAATCGACGAGATGGACATTCGCGGCGTGAGCAAAAGACAGGAGCGGATGCTCGAACAGATGGCGCGGCTTTTGGAAAAGCTGAGCGGGCTGAATTGAAACGCGGGAGGAGCGCCGAAACACCGGCAGCTTCTCCCGCGTTTTTTTCGTAGGGCGGCATCCTTGCCAAACAAATGAAGATGAGGTATATATAACGCATAAAGGAGTGCGGATGATATGAAGAAGATGTTCAAGGTTTTGCTTTTTCCGATCTGGCTGGTTCTGGAGGTTGTCGTATTTGTCCTCAAGTTGGTGATGGTGCTTTCTTCGACGGTGCTGGGGATTCTTTTGCGGATTCTCATCCCGATGGCGTTTGTGGCGATGCTGCTGTCTGTCCGAAACGGATTGATGCTGCTGGCGTTTGCATGGCTGATTAGCCCGATTGGTCTGCCGTGGGTGGCAGATCGCGTGGTGTTTGGGCTGGATGATTTGTGCTGCGCGGTGAAGGGGCGGATCAGAGAATAATCGGGATGGAAAGAGCGGAAATGATGTGGTACAATAATGGAAAGAGAATAACAATGTAAGTTTAGTCCTGACGGAATCAGTTAATGTAGAGTAAGACATATTGTATGAAATTCTGTTATATGAGGAGGGCTCGCGTATGACGATGGATGAAAAAATCAAAACCTCCGATGAGCTGGAGTTTGCCGTATTTTGCATTGAAAACGTTGCGGCAAAGCTGGGTGTGGATGCTGAGCGCGTCTATCAGGCGTTTACTGAACAGAGCGACATTCTCAATGGTTACATTGTGCCGGAATATGAAGTGCTGCATACCCAGAGCAGGGAGTATATCGTTGATGATCTCCTTGATGTGATGAAAGAAAGGGGGGTGAAAGTATGACGCTCTATCATGGTTCTTTCTTAGAAATTGCAAAACCGGATTTGGTTCATTCACGCCCTAATGTAGACTTTGGACGTGGCTTCTATGTTACGCCGTTGTATGAACAGGCGGCGAAGTGGTGCGGCAAGTTCAAACGCCGTGGAAAAGACGGTATTATTTCCCGGTATGAATATGATGAAAGCCGGGAAACTGAACTGAAAACACTGAAATTTGATTCCTATTCCGAGGAATGGCTGGTTTTTATTCTGGATTGCCGCAGTGGGAAAGATTCGACGGATTATGACCTTGTTGTGGGCGGTGTTGCCAATGATAAGGTGTTCAATACGGTGGAATTGTTTTTTGACAGGCTGATTGATAAAACGGAGGCTATCAACCGTCTGCGGTACGAAAAACCGAATCTGCAAATATGTTTCCGCACAGAAAAGGCATTGTCTTTGCTGCATTTTGAAGGGAGTGAAACACTGTGACGGCAAATCCAATTTTACTTCAAAAAAAGTACAGTCGTGTTATTGAGTGCTTTGCCAAACGACAGGGACTTTCATTGGATGCGGCGTTGGATTTTTTTTACCATTCCCAGATCTATCAGCTCATCCGTGACGGTGTTTCTGATATGCACTGCATGAGCGATGCGTATCTGGCAGAAGAACTGGAACAGGAATATACTGAGAAAAACGCCGGATGATTGATAGAAATTATGATTTTTTTGAAAACGAAACGACTTGTTTTGCGGAGTCTAATGCCCCAAGATGTGGATACCATCTTTGATTATCGAAACAACGAGGTTTGTTTCCGCTATCAAAAAGGGCAGGCAAAGGATTACGCGGAAATTGTGAAAATGATTGAGCGTCGTCGAGCGGATGTTTTGTCGGTTGAAGCGCCTTTTATGGTTGCCGTTGCGCTAAAAGAAACGAATGAAATAATCGGCGAGATTGTTGTCAAACCAAAGGGTGATACGACTGAACTCGGATATACGTTTTCTTATAGATATCATAGATGTGGATATGCGTTTGAGGCGCTAACGGCACTTATCGCTCAGCTTCATCAAATGGCACCCGATCGAGCGTTTATCAGTTTTGTAGAACCGCAGAATATCGCAAGTATGAGATTGCTTCAGAAACTGGGATATCGGGACATGGGCTATGTTCCGACAATGAAATCACAAATGTTTAGAAAATGGACAAATTAGATGAAGGACGAAGTCGCCTGATAAAATCGGGCGGCTTTTTTGATGAAGAGTTTATTATTCGGCTATATATGGAAATGCTTGTTTT
>URWB01000139.1 GCA_900551415.1 uncultured Eubacteriales bacterium | reverse complement strand
GATTTCGCTGATAAACCGAGGTTCGCTTATCCATTTAACTACGGAGACATATCAAGTTTTGCAGGGTCTTCGTGGTGAAATGGATAGATTGGAAAGTGCTCTCCTAAAGCATACAATCAAGAGCACTGTTCATACGAGCGAGAGCGAGTATCGCGGTTCTCGTGTTTATCCGAAATCTGTGATTTCGCTGATAAACCGAGGTTCGCTTATCCATTTAACTACGGAGACATATCAATCTGCGCAAGGCAGGGACGTCAGCTATGTGAATATCTTACCACAGAAGCGGCAAAAAGAGTAGCCCTAAATTTATGTTTCTCAAAAAAACCACAGGTCGGCGCGATTTTCTTCGAAAATTTCTTGTTATTTAAGCAGAGATAATGTATACTGTATATGTTATGTGTTTTTTTTAACAAACTTTGATCAGGATGTGAGGTAAAGGATGTATAAAGTATCAAATTTAAGTACGGAGTATCAGAAGAAGCTGATCACCGCGGAGCAGGCCGCGGATATGGTTCAAAACGGCGACAGGCTGCATTTTGGGCTGGGCTGCGGCTCCATCATAGACATTGACAAAGCTATCGCCAAGCGCGCGGATGAGCTGCGGGATATTACGGTCATCAGCACTGTGTCGGTCAGAGAAAAACCGTTTGAAACCTATCTGGCGACGAAGAGCAATGAGCAGGTTCGCTTCGAGTCGGCGCATTTTAATTCCCACGACAGGAACATGAACCGAGACGGACGCTGCTGGTACATCCCGATGATGTTCTGCGAGCTTCCTTTCTTTTGGGTCAACAATGACTGCGGGATTGATATCGCGATGTTTCAGGTCGCGCCGATGGATGAGCATGGAAACTTCAATCTAGGTCCGCAGGTCGCCGATATGTGGGGCATCATCAAATCCGCAAAAAAAATTATCGTAGAGGTCAATCAAAATATGCCGATCGCGCATGGCTATCAGACCCAGCTCAATCTCTACGGCATCGATTACGTCGTCGAAGGCAGCAACACGCCGCTTGCGGAGCTGCCGATGAAACAGCCGTCTGAAATTGACAAAAAAATCGCGGCGCACGTGGTCGAAAGGATCAAGAGCCACAGCACGCTGCAGCTCGGGATCGGCAGTCTGCCTCTCTGTATCGGACAGATGATCGCGCAGTCGGATCTGCGCAATATCAACGCGCACACAGAGATGTTCACCGACGCATATGTGGATTTGTTCGAGGCGGGCAAGCTGACGGGAAACAAGCCAATTGACAAGGGCAAGGCAGTCTATACCTTCGCGGGCGGCAGCAAACGCCTGTATGATTTTATCGATGACAATCCGATCTGCTGCAACGCTCCGGTAGATTATGTAAATAACATCGCGACGATCGCCAGAATTCCGAACTTCGTATCGGTCAACAGCTGCATTCAGGTAGACTTGTACGGACAGGTTTGCTCCGAATCCGCGGGTCATCAGCAAATCAGCGGCACCGGCGGACAGCTCGACTTCGTACTCGGCGCCTATCAGTCCGAGGGCGGACACAGCTTCTTATGCACGCCGTCCACGAGAATGGGCAAGGATGGCAAACTGGAAAGCTTGATTTCACCGGTACTGTCAAAAGGCTCCATTGTCACAACGCCGAGAATGGCAACGGATTGTATCGTAACGGAATTCGGCTGTGTCGAACTCAAGGGTAAGTCCACTTGGGAAAGAGCGGAACTTCTGATCAGCATCGCGCATCCGGATTTTAGGGATGAGCTGATAAAAGAGGCAGAAGCCATGGGCATTTGGAAATATTCCAGCAAGTGCCTATAAAAAACGCAGACAAAACTTATCCATACAGCGCAAAAATGCAGGGAAGTTTGAGCTTCCCTGCATTTTTGCGCTGTATGACGCATGCTCCGTTTGTCTAGGCTTGTGACAAAGCCGCAAGATGTGGAACAAAAGATGGAATGGAAAATGAGAGAGGAGCCGGTATGCAGGCTCCTCTCTTGGATATCATGGGGATTTAGTCATCCCAGTCCTCATCCCAGTCATCGTCGTCATCGTCATCGTCATCATCGTCGTCAAGGGCTTCAACATCCTTGTCGCGAATCTTACCGGAGGCAGCGTTGATTTCGTAATCGTATTCCTTTGTCGCAGTGTAGAATTCGATTTCGTAAACGCGGACGCCGTCCTCGCGATCCAGCTTTGCCTTGGTGAAGGTGACGGAGGAGGCAGAAAGCCCCGCGTCCTTGAGGGCGATGGATTTCGCCTTATCGACACCGATATAATTGGAGTTCGGGCTGCTTGCGCTGCTATCCTGTTTTGGAATCGAGAAATTTTCGATGTCCTTATCATAGGAGAGAATTTCGCCGGTCACCGCGTTGATCTCATAATCATATTCGGTGCTGCCGCTGTAAAACTCGACTTCGTAGACCTGTGTGCCGTCCTCGTTATCGAGCTTAACTTCGACGAAGCTCGCCTTAGAAGCGGTAACTCCGGCATGCGCGAGCGCGATTTCCTTAGCCTTGGCCTTGCTGATGAGGCTCGCGTTTGCAGCATCTCCGGCAGAGCCTGTCTGATTTCCCTCAACAAGCTGTGAGCCGTTTGTTGAGGTCTCCCGCAGCGCGTCCTTGTCCGCTTCGAGAATCGTACCGTCCGCGGCCTTGATTTGGTACTCGTAAGCAAAGCCGCCGGCGGAGAAGGTCACCTCGTAAATCGGAGTTCCGTCCTCGGTTTCATAGTGCGCGGAAAGATTGCTGACATCCTCGCTGCGAAAACCCGCGTCATGGAGCGCGACGTTGACACACTTATCCATGCCGAGCGTCTTGTTCGCGTTGACTCCGGCACCAGCGTGGATGGTCGCGAAGGCGACAACGCAGATCAGCAGGACGCAACAGACGGCAAAGAGCGCGATTTTGGTCGGTGAATTTAATACAGCCGTAATTTTTTTCATAATCTCAACTTCCTTTCTGAGAGCCGCGCCCGGCGGAGCGATTCCGGCGGAGCTGCAGCGCCTAACATTGTTTTATGTGCTTAGTATATCCTGTCAAGATTAAAGAAAGATGAAAAAAACTCAAAATGTTAAAATAAATTCGCTGCCCTTGCCTGCTTCGCTGTGAACCGTAAGCCGAAGCCCCAGCAAGGCGGCGATCTCCTTGACCATCGAAAGCCCCAGCCCGAGACCGCGCGCGCCGTCCTCGCCATCTTCACCGCGCGTTGGATTTTCTTGATAAAAACGATTCCAAATCCGCGTCAGATTTTGTGGAGCGATGCCGATGCCGTCATCTTTGACCGAGAGACGGATCTGCTGTCCGTCACGGCGCAGAGAAACCCAAATGTGGCCGTTCGGACGTCCGTAGCGGTAGGCGTTGCTGATCAGATTGGTGAGCGCGCGGCAAAAAAGTCCGCGGTCGGTCGTTACGCGAATATCCGCCTCGATCTCCGCGGTCAGCGTGATGCCGTTTACCGCAAGCAGGCGCTGCTCCTCGCAAAGCTCGCGCGTAAGCTCGCTGAGGTCGGTTGCTGTAAGCTCCGGCCGCTGCGTGCCCTGCTCCAGTCTCGAAAACATCAGCAGCTGGTCGATGATGCCGCGCATGCGGTTTGCCTGCCTCTGCACGACCTCCATGGACTCCCGATATTCCTCGATGCTGTCCGCCAGCTCCAGCGCGTATTCCGACTGCGCGAGAATGACGGCGGTCGGCGTGCGCAGCTCATGGGAAGCGTCCGAGGTAAACTGGCGCTCTGACTCAAAATTCCTTTCGAGTCTGGCGAACATCACGTTGAAGGAATCCGCGAGCATATGAATTTCGTCATCGCCGGGCCCGATATTCAGCCGCTTGGAGAGATCGCCGCTTTGACCGATCAGCTCCGCGTCCCGCGCGATCTGTTCGACCGGCAGGAAGGAGCGGCGCGTGATGGCGTAGCCGCCGAGCAGAGCGAACGCGGCGAGAAGCGGCAGGAGCCAGAGAGACAGACGGACAATGTGATAAAGCACGTTGATGCTTTCGTTTTGCGAGACGATCCCGCGCAGCGTCAGACCGTCCGTACCGGCCAGGTTCAGGCTCTTTACACAGACATAATAGGAAGTGCCGTCATGCTTTACCTTCGTGACAGCCTCGGACGAGTCCTCTTTGGCAGAGAAGGCAAGGCGAATCGGAGCGCTGCCGTAGAGCAGATTGCCGTCCGCATCATAGAGCGCGGTATAGATGCCCTCGTAGATGTTGCAGAAGTCATCGTCGATTCCGAGCCAGCCGTCCTGATAGGCAAGAAACTGATCACCGTAGCGGATGTCCTCGTCATTTAAATTTTCGTAATAGTCGATTTGTTTCGCGTTCTCGGAGACAATCTGCGCGAGCCGTTCGCGAATGTTTTCATCGAGGACGGAATTGGCAATCGCCAGCGTCATCGCGCTCATCAGAAAGACGATGAGCGCCAGCGCCGCGGCAAACCAGAGAATGATTTTTTTTTGAATCGATAAAGTTCGTATCATAAAAGTACCTCGCTGCATGTCAGGCTTTTGAGCGCAAAGCTTCGAGCGTCCACGCCCTGCCCGGCGATTTTTTTGGATATTCGAAAGATAATCCCAAAAAGCCTCGACCATATTCTGTTCATCGAAGGCGAAGGCGCAATAAGGCGGCTTCGTGTTGACCATCAGCACGCCGACGTTTTGTTTGGCGAGGATGGCTGTGTGCGGCACGATGCCGTCGGACAAAACAAGCTCATAGTTTTTGTCCGTCTCCAAAAGCGAAAGGACGTGTTGGAGATGCGCGGCGTGCTGCGCCTCCGTAAGGCTGATATCCGCGACACCGAGCATCGCGGTGTGAAGCGCGGGCTCCTGTTCCGGTGGGAATGGGAGAATCTCGGTACAGGAAAATTGCCGCAGCGAATCGAAAAAACAGCCGGAAATATCATAATACAATGAGTGCAACTCATTGTTTTCGATTAGTTCCGCTGTCGAACGTGGCAGCGTCGCGAGAGAAAGCCTGCTGCGCAGGACGATGCAATCCCCCGGCGCCCGCAGGAAATCAAGATAAAGCGCGCGGAAAGCCGCGGTGCTCGCGGTGTTGTAAATTCGCATCAATGGGCGGCAGAGGCGCAGATAGTTCTCAAAATCCTCCGTGAGTGCGCCAATCGCGGTTTTATCGTCGATATACGAGTTGAGCATACGCGCCGTCCCCGCCTGTGCCGCCTCCTTTGCGTTTATTGTATAATGCCGCGGGGAGAAAGGCAAGACCTTTGTCACGCGGCGTGACAAGACGCGTAAAGGAAATGTCATCGTAGGACTCTAACCGGCTTGAAAAAGCAACCCCA
>URWB01000138.1 GCA_900551415.1 uncultured Eubacteriales bacterium | reverse complement strand
ACTATGTGTCCTGCTCACCGTTCCGCGTACCAATCGCGAGACTGGCAGCGGCACAGGCAGCAATTAAAGAATTAAGATAACAGATAGGAGTGAAAATTTTAAAATGAAAGTCGCAATTAATGGTTTTGGAAGAATCGGAAGATTGATTTTTCGACAAATTTTTGATGACCCGGCACTGGAGGTTGTCGCGATAAATGACTTAACGAGCCCAAAAATGTTGGCGCATCTACTAAAATATGATTCCGTTCAGGGCAAATACGCAGGACATACCGTGACATGGAGTGATGAAGAGATTTTGGTAGATAATCAAAGGATTCCGATTTATGCGGAAGCGGATGCACATAAGCTTCCCTGGCGTGATTTGAAGATTGATGTAGTGTTGGAATGTACAGGACGATACACATCAAAAACGAAAGCGCAGGCACATATCGACGCGGGCGCGAAAAAAGTGTTGATTTCCGCACCTGCGGGAGAGGACCTGCCGACTATTGTGTATGGTGTAAATCATAAAACGATAAAAGAGGAAGACCATATCATTTCGGGCGCGTCATGTACCACAAACTGTCTGGCACCAATGGCTAAAACACTCAATGAGTATAGAGAGCTTCGCACAGGGTTTATGACTACAATTCACGCATATACCGGAGATCAGATGCTTCTTGACGGACCGCATAAAAAAGGAGACTTAAGGCGGGCCAGGGCGGGAGCAATCAATATCGTGCCAAATTCAACCGGAGCAGCAAAAGCGATCGGCCTTGTGATCCCTGAACTTGAGGGCAAATTGATCGGTTCGGCACAGAGAGTTCCGGTACCATCAGGATCCATTACGATATTGGATGCTACATTGAAAGACACTACAGATTCTGTATCAGTGGAAGGTATTCACGCAGCGATGAAGTCAGCAGCATCGGACTCTTTTGGCTATACAGAAGAAGAACTTGTTTCATCGGATGTTATCGGGATGACCTATGGTTCCCTTTTTGACGCGACCCAGACTTTGGTGAGCAAATGCGGAACACATATTTATGAAGTCAGAGTTGTTGCCTGGTATGATAATGAAATGAGCTATACTTGCCAGCTGATGAGAACGCTTAAATATTTAGAAAAATTTGTGTAATTAGCCCGGAAAAGCAAAAATCGAAAAAAGCCGCATTGCTGCGGCTCTTTTCGAGAAAGTGTGTGTGTATTCAATAAAAGAAGGAAAGTTTGCAAATTGATTTACCATCAATCCCTTTTGACAATATCATCTTATCACTTAAATGTGAAGGCAGGGTGATGATCATAAGAATTTTCTGAACAAATTCTTTATGCATAGTCTACCATGGGTATGTCGAAAAGTCAATAAAATTCCAAGCAATTTTATCACCTTCTTCAACGGTAATTTCTCCTGCGCCCACATCGGGCATCTCGCCGTTGACAGTAAAGACCCAACCGGTTGTATCCGTATAATCACCCTGCGTGAATCCGTTGATCTCGGTGACGTAGCTGCCATTCTTTTCGATGGTGATGCTCATGTCGTGGGACATGCAGTA
Organism: uncultured Eubacteriales bacterium; assembly: GCA_900551415.1. Classification (GTDB taxonomy): domain Bacteria; phylum Bacillota; class Clostridia; order Peptostreptococcales; family Anaerovoracaceae; genus CAG-238. Next base: position 3,819 of record URWB01000138.1, on the reverse strand, counting down.
AAGCTCAGTGGCCTCCAGTACGGTCGAGCCCTCTTCGGCGATAAATGGATCCTCGTCGATGGTAGTGAAGTTTTTAACGTCCGGATTGTCCGTGCCATCGGTCAGAGAAAAGGTCAGGTTGGTCGGGTTGATAACGTCCTCTGGTGTACCGGCGTCGTCCTGTGCTGTGCAGCCTGCCATGGCGAAGCCCAGAAGCAGGGTCAAAAGAATGGTTGTAATCTTTTTCATAATTTCCTCCGTCAAATCTATCATACGATGTATTTACGTATTATGTACCAAAACTTGTGAAAATATCGCAGTCTGTCAAATCATCGCATCTCAAAGCTGCTGCGTGGACATGATGCGATAAAGATCCATGTCAGCCTCGGACTGCGCGTCATAAACGATGCTGCCGCCCACGACGGTCATGCAGGCCTGCTGCTTGGCAAATTGCTGCAGACTGCCGTCCAGCGGGTTTGTCTCGAACAGCGTGAAATCCGCCAGGTATCCGGCCGCGATTTTGCCGAGCTTTTCGCTCATGCCGATGATGGCCGCAGCGCCTGTCGTCAGCTGCTCGATCGCCTCTGTGACAGAACCGATGCCCGGCGGGAGTGCACTTGGCGCGAGCGGCGCGGTGCCGTAGGTCAGTATCGCGGTATCCCGGTACAAAAGCTCCTGCAGGATGCTCTCATCAGGCGCAGCGTCTGTCGCGATGATGACGTTATTTTTGTAACCCTTGCTTCGCAGATTTTCCAAAGCCAGATAAGCCATGGTGAGATCCTCGCTGCCGTCAGCCTCGATAAAGAGCCCGAAGCCCTTGTCGGAGACTTCTTCGGTGATCGCGTTCAGCGCGCCTTGCGTGAACGGGATCGGGTTCTGCGCGTTTTCCAGATACAGATAGAGCATCTCGGCGTTGATCCTATCGCCGATCTCCAGACAGTTTGTCCGGCGTGCCATCAGTTTATGCACGATCATGCGCGGCTGCAGCGGGCGATTCACCAGATAGGAACCGAAAAAGCGCTGGCGCAGCTCGCCCTCGTTATATAAACCGAGGATCGAATCCTCATACAAGGTTTCAAAATAATCCGGTGCGGCGATGTCAAGAACAGATGTGAAGCCATGCTCCGCGAGTGCCTCACTCTCGAATTTGACCAGCTCCTCAATCTCCTCAAAGTCAAACGGAATCAGAAGATTCAGCACATAGGAAACGGTGACGGTCTCGACAACTTCATCCTCGGCGGTTTGCGCGACAATCCTGTCGGCTTCCATATTCGTCCAGCACTGCACACCGTTTTGGCAGAGCAGGAGGACGGGTCGATCATCGCAGGCTTCGCTGAGCAGTTTCGATGATACAGGAAAATCTAAAAGATCGGGAGCATCCGCGCGAGAGGGCTCCTCCGCAAGTGCCGCTTTTTTAGAGATTTCGGTGGTTTCCGGACAGACCTCAGCACAGGATGAGGCAAAAAGATCCGCGGCTGTTTCCTTGGCGCCGTCTGTTTCGTTTCCTTCGTCTATGCCCGCTGCCTCCTGCGGCGCGCTTTCGGGCTTCAGATCATCGCGGTAGCCATAGCCAAAGAGGACTTCCGCGTCCTCATGTTCCTCTGCCCAAGCGGAAACCGCGGACAGAACGTCGTCGGTCGTGTGGCAGTCTGTGAGGTCAAGATACTGGTCCTGAAACACCTTGAGCACCGGACTTCTGTGCGCGTCAATGAAACCGGGGAACATGAATTTTCCTTCGAGATCGATCAGGCAGGTATCCTTGCCTGTGATCGCGTCCATTTCCGAAAAATTGCCGACACCGAGGATTGCCTCGTCTTTGACGGCAACCGCGTCCGCCCAAGGGAGTTCGGGGTCCTGCGTAAAAATGTGCCCATTATGAAAAATCGTGTCTGCTGTGATCGTTTTTTTGAAAAAGCCAAAAGCCATAGCCTACCTCCGCCAAAAGATTCTTAAAATTATTGTACCATATTTTTTATTCTTATGATATACTAAATTGTAGATTTTAATGCAGTCAGGCGAAATACACGTCTGCAAACCTATGCCGAAAAGGTTAATCTTGGCAAGGAACGGATCCGGCAAGAAAAGGCAAAGGAGAAAGAATGATGACAAGAAGAATCGGAACGGTGTCCCGCGGTCTGCGTGCACCGATTATCAAAGAAGGCGATGACCTCAGAAAAATCGTAGTCGATACGTTTATGGACTGCGTGGATCATGGAGAGTTTGAAATCGGCAGCAAGGATGTGCTCGCAGTTACAGAGTCGATTTTGGCGCGCGCGCAGAGAAACTACGCGACGACCGATCAGCTCGCACAGGACGTGAAGGCAAAACTTGGCGGCCAGACCATCGGCGTGGTATTCCCGATCCTCAGCCGCAACCGTTTCGCGATCTGTCTGCGCGGCATCGCGAAGGGCGCGAAGAAGGTCGTACTGATGCTCAGCTATCCGAGCGACGAGGTAGGTAACCATCTGCTGGACCTCGACCTTTTGGACGAAAAGGGCGTTGACCCGTACAAGGATGTTTTGACGCAGGCGGAATTTGAGGCTCTGTTCGGCAAGTCCAAGCATACCTTCACCGACATGGATTATGTCAATTACTATAAAGAGTTGATTGAAGAGGAGGGCGCGGAGGCAGAGATCATTTTCGCCAACAACCCGCGCAAGATCGTGGACTATACGGACAAGGTCATCTGCGCGGATATTCACACCAGAGCGCGCACCAAGCGTCTGATTCAAGAGGCAGGCGGCAAAGTAGTGCTTGGAATGGATGAACTGTTAACGGCTCCGGTGAACGGATCCGGCTACAATCCGGATTACGGCATCTTAGGTTCCAATAAGGCGACCGAGGGTACGATCAAGCTCTTCCCGATCCACTGTCAGGAATTCGTGGACGGCGTGCAGGCGGACATCAAGGCGCGTACGGGTAAGACAGTCGAAGTCATGGTCTACGGCGACGGCGCGTTCAAGGATCCGGTCGGCAAGATCTGGGAACTGGCGGACCCTGTGGTATCTCCGGGCTTCACAGACGGTCTTGTGGGACAGCCGAACGAGCTAAAGCTCAAATATCTGGCGGACAACGATTTCAGCGAGCTCAGAGGTGACGAGCTGAAATGCGCGATCGAACAGGCAATCCGCGAAAAGGACAGCAATCTGGTTGGACAGATGGCGACCGAGGGCACAACACCGAGACGATTGACAGACCTGCTCGGCTCCCTGTGTGATTTGACCTCCGGCTCCGGCGACAAGGGAACCCCGTTCATTTATATTCAAGGTTACTTCGACAATTACACAGACTAAGATCGATACTGAGAGGAGGGTGCCCGCATGCGGGCGCCCTTTTGTGATGGGGCAGAGCGGGACGCTAGCCGGGCATCGGTGTACTGTGTGCCGCACCGCCTGCCGCCTTTTTAGGGCGATACACACCGAATGTCGCCGGACGATATTTCGCGCGTTCTATCTTCTGCCAGACGACGCGTATCGGGTACCGCCGCAATCAAAAAGTTTGCATCATGTAGGACTCTTTTGAGGTTTGGCTTTCAAAAATGTATGATTCTGAGGCTGTACTGTGCATAGACTTGCCGGTACGCTGTGTGAGAAACGATGGTTTGACTTTGCAATTCGACAAAATGCAAGCGGTTTGGCGTGTCTCAACAAAATGCGCGGAGGTTGATGATACAATCAGCCTTGCGCATTTCATTTTGCAACAGGGGGTGGGAAGGAACCTGAATCGTATCCAATCTGCCAGTTCTTAAAGGGAAAATGCTCTGATATGGAAGCGCTTGCAGACAAAGGGTATCGCCAAGGGTTGCAGCGATGAGGAAGTGTAAAAATAATAAAAACAGGA
>URWB01000137.1 GCA_900551415.1 uncultured Eubacteriales bacterium | reverse complement strand
GAAGCTCCTTGACGTGCTGAAGGAGGAAAAAGTGCCGGCGGCCTTTTTCGTCGTAGGTAATTTTATCGAGGAAAATCCGCAGATCATTCAGCGCATGGAAGCGGAAGGACACGTGGTCGGCAACCACACGATGCATCATCCTGACATGTCGGCAATCGCTGACGAGGCAGATTTTCAAAAGGAACTCGCGGAGCTGGAGGCGGCATATCAGAAGGTCACCGGCAAGGCGATGAAAAAGTTCTACCGTCCGCCGCAGGGCAAGTACAGTGAGGAAAATCTTACGCAGGCGAACAAGCTCGGCTATACGACGGTCTTTTGGAGTCTGGCCTATGTCGATTGGCTGCAGGATCGGCAGCCAACCCGCGAAGAAGCTTTGAACCTTTTGAATAAGCGGATCCATCCGCAGGCCATCGTGCTTTTGCACAGCACATCCAAAACGAACGGTGAGATTCTCAAAGAGCTGATTGAAGGCTGGAAAGCGCGGGGCTATACCTTCTGCAGCATAGCGGAGCTTGGCACCCGCAAGCTGTGACAGAACGGGCGCCCGGTTTCGGATAGACAGAAGCAGGCCGCGGCAAAGCACAGCCTGCTGATATCTGCCCCCGCGGCCCTGCGCCTTATGATGCCGAAGCCCGCAGCTTCGCGACTCCGATTGTTTTACTACACAAATAAACTTTTTTTACAAATCAAATTCCGGATTGATCGCGTAAAAATTCTTGCTGTTGAGATCATCCTGGACGAGTCTGAGCGCTTCGCCGAATCTCTGATAATGTACGACCTCGCGTTCTCTCAGGAAACGGATCGGGTCTAGGACGTCCGGGTCGTCGCACATGCGGATGATGTTATCATAGGTGGTGCGGGCTTTTTGTTCCGCAGCCATGTTTTCGGACAGGTCTGTGATGGCATCACCCTTAGAAGCAAGGCAAAGCGCGTCAAACGGGAAGCCTGCCGCCGCCTGCGGATATACTCCTGCCGTATGATCGACGAAGTAGGCTTGGAAACCCGCTTTTTCAATCTCTTCCATCGTCATATCGCGGGTCAGCTGATGCACGATGGTGGCGACCATCTCCAAATGCGCCAGTTCCTCGGTCCCGATATCCGTCAACACACCTGCGACATTGCGGTACGGCATGGAATAGCGCTGCGAGAGATAGCGCAGAGAGGCGCCAAGTTCGCCATCCGGACCACCATACTCCAAACGCATATAATCAGAGGTAAAAAAAGACGGAAACCGTTGAATTTGCACGGTTGAAGACGATGCGGTCAACGATGGATTTAAGGGCGTTTTGCTTGGCTTCATTGTCAAAATCACCGCAAAGCACGTCGAGCGTGCTAAGAAAACGCAATTCCACATCTTCTTTAGACGGAAGTTTAACCGCCTCTCTTTGCGCCAGATCTTTCCCTTCCAACGCGGCAATCTCCTTTTCGATTTTCATCTTATGCGCACCATATTCCTCAAGCGAATCAATTCCGGCGATATACGCAGCTTTGGCGCGAGAAAGAACGCGTTGCAGTTTTTTGATGTCGGACCGGTAGTCAATCAGTTCGTCCTCCGGAAGGCGGGTGTTTTCTTTGATAAAATCCCCGGTGATTGTTACATGACTGATTGCCTCAATAACCGCATCCTCAACCTTGGAGGTTTTCACAAAGTGTGAAGTATTACAGACGCCCTTTGCGTATTTATAACACTGCCAACCATCATTGGAAGGCGAAAAAACGAGCGTCGCGCCGCAGCTGCTGCATCTGAGCATACCGGACAGCCAGTGCTTTTTAACTGTCATCGGCTGCTCGTTCTTTTTACGGCTGCGCCGGCGCTGATCGAGGAGCACTTGCACTGCGTCAAACTCTTCTTCTGATATGATAGGCTCGAAGCTGCCTTTTACCACCATTGTGTCCGGTGAATTGTAAATACGCCTGCTAAGCGTCTTTCCGGTCGGCGTCCAGCGCACATACCCCTTGTAGACGGGATTGCGTGCGATATACTCAATCGTCCGGTTTTCGAACAGTCCGCCGCGGTGCGTACGCTGCCCAGCGTCGTTGAGCTGTCTGGCGATGCGCACAAAAGGTTTTCCGGCGGCAATCTGGGAAAATATAAACCGTACCCACTTTGCCTCGTCAGGGACAATCTCAGGCTCTTTCCCGGCCTCTTTGCGATAGCCGTAAGAGGCAATTGTCTGCACTTTTCCGGTCTCGGCGATAAACGTCATTTTTGTCTTCACTTCCTCGGACAGCCGCACAGAATAGAATTCATCCATCCACTCAATGATGCGCTCAATCAGCCCCCCAAACATACTATCGCCGGTTTCTTCGGTGATAGAAACAACCTCTACACCACACTCCTTTTTGAGAAGTGATTTATACAGGATAGATTCCTCCTGATTACGCGCGAAGCGGGAGTATTTCCAAACAAGAACAACATCAAACGGCGCAGGACTTCCTTTGGCCATTGCAATCATTTTCTGAAACGCCGGCCGCTTCTTTGCCTGTCTGCCGGAGATCCCGGCATCGATATACACATGAGACGGGTCCAGCACTATATCGTGCCGCTCCGCGTAAGACTGCAGTTCCTGAAGCTGCGAGTCCGGACTATATTCAATTTGATCCTCCGTGGAAACACGGATATACGCTGCCGCAACTTTCATAAACAAAATCCTTTCGTTTTTTGTAGGCGGAAGCCCGTCACCTTTAGGTGATGAGGTGTTGATTTAAAGGACAATCGTATTGCTATTCCAAAATATCCATGGAAATCTGATCATCTGAATCAAGACGCTCCTTTTCTTCTTTTTGAAGCTGTTGAATGCTCTTATCCGGAGTTGGAAGATCCTCCGGCATCGTGCCGCCGAGTTCCTCGATCGTCTTACGAACCTTGGCACCGACTTGATAGTGCGTTTCATTAGCTGCTTCTTTCCCTTGGATATGCTCACGACGAAGCTTCGCATCTGTCTGCGTCGCACGGAAAAGGTTTGCAGCAAGTTCCTCACTGCCCATATGATCGAGAATACTTTGGCTCTTTTTCAGACCTTTGTGAGCGTGAATCTCTTTCGCGCCGAGGCCTCCATACAGCCCCTGATAACCGCGATTCTGAAACTTGGCGAAATCCCCGCGAGTTTCCACGCCGGCCTGCTGCGCCGCTTCGACGAGGGACTTGTTATGCTCAACGAGCTCGCCGCGGATAGCAAGGCGACGCTGATCCTCGGTCAATTGGTCAAACCGGTCCTGCAGTTCCTGCCTGCGGGTCTGCACTGCGAAATAGGTTTGTGCAAGGGCGATTGATTCCTTTTTGGGATCGCCGTTCTGCGCAATGAGATAGCAGGCATATCGAGAAAGTTTAATATCACGCACTGGAATATCTGCGACACCGCTTTCGACCATTTTGTTGACGTCAACAAAATGGGAAGTTTCAACCTCTCCGGACGTTTTGCACGAAACTCTAGCCTTGTCAATTACCTTGGAGAAGTTTCTCCATTCCGTGTACTCAAGAACTTCCTGCAGCTCTCTTGCGTACCAGAATTCGTTTCCGCTTTCGTCGATATGACGGATCTCTTGAAAACTATTATTATTTTCATCGTCAAAGAAAAACATAACCTACCTCCTACATTCTATTATCCTTCCACCATTTCATCCTTGCAATTTTATAAAAAAAGACTCCGGGCCACGAAGGACACCGGAGTATGTTCCGAAATATTGTATGCTGCAAAGAAAAACTTAATCCTTTTCATGCCCTAAGTATATCATTATTTATTTAAAAAAGAAAGAGATATTCTGCACATACATTTTAGAACAAATTCTGTTTTTACCAGCAGACAGAGCAGGCACCGTATCCGTTGCTAAAAGCACTATCGAGAGATGTTGCAATGCAGCTCGAGCGAAGATAACGACAGCCATATCTGTGGTATTTACCACCTGTCCTTGTGATGTACACTGTCTGGCTGGTGGAATAACTTGAAGTCGTCAGTGTTTTTGCCTTTTTAACTTTTGCAGAGCGCCAATTGCTTAAGCGGCTATCGCTATAGCTACCATAGTATGAAAGCGCACGAACTTTGTAATAATAGCGCTGCCCTTTAGTTACACTGTAATCACGATACCAGCTCTCGCTTGCGTTTGCAAGATAATAGAAAGTTCCGTTTTTAGAAGTCGCGCGGTAAATATCATATGCATCGGCGTGTTCTACATACCCCCAGTCAATCTTAATACTGCTTTTCCCTGCTTTAATTTCTTCAATCACAGGACGAGAAAGCCTGCCAGATGCAAAAGCAGGCGCAAAAGAACTAAAAACCATAGTAGCGATGATAAAAAATGAGGTGAGTTTCGTTTTCATAATGGAATCCTTTCTGCAATGAATGCTGTGAACAAACTATAACTTAAAAAATTTCTTATGGAACACAAATACTGAAACCTCTATAATAAGCCCATGCGCCCCTCAAAATAAAGGAGAGCATATGACTCGAAAATACAAGTACATCAAAAACCCGCTAATTTACGCCATATACATCCATTCGTTACAGTTACTTATCATAACGACGAACATAGACGGGCATAAAGGAATCATCCTGTATCTAAAATAGTGCGTAGCAGGGGCGCAATCTGTCAACTATACGTTCCTCATCAAAACACGAACACTGGAACCGCAGCCAAAAGTAATAAACCTAAAATTGTTGTCAACCGTTTCCCAAGAGATACCCTCTCGAAAGAAAGATCTATTTGTAGCCGAATTGTCAATAATGACACAATACTTAAAACTATAAACATGCAAAGGCAAACGAACAACCACGTGAACAGAGTATAAATGGGGTCTTGTTGCGTACTTAATGTAAAGAAAGTGGAAATAACAGCAGAACCTATACAACGATCCATAAAAGGCTTTCTCCAATAGAATTCTTTTCTCTCGAAAGGAACTGTTATATAAACATGACTGTCCCAGGCGTCTGCAGATATCACGGTTGGCTTAGGAATATCTTTCCCGTTGAAAGCCATATCATAGATTCGCTCTTCAATTCGATCGTATAGAATTGAGAAAACTATATCCTTCACTGTAGAAGGAGAAGAATCAGACATCGTAATATCAGGAAAATCAACAACCTGATACAACAGTTGGCTTCCGACAGGAATTATTTTTACAGGATACGTCAACTTCATCATAGGACCTCCAAAACACTCTTCGCCCTTGCGAAACATCTGAACAATCTTATTTTGCGACAGGCTTTACCTCAGTCACCTTTTTATATTCTTCTACAATTTTTCTGCCTTCTTTCATCAATCTGGCATTCAGATCGTAAGCGCTGGCAGCCGCAAGCCCCTCCCCATAAGCGATGAGCTTTTCTTGGTCGATGTCGCTCAAACCTCGGAAAACGGCGTGCGACATGGTGCTGCCGAACGTCGCCGTACACACGGAGAAGGAAATCGGCATACTGCAAAGCTGGATCACGTCGAAAATGACCTTAACGATTTTCGAGCCGTAAAAGCGCTCCATGAAGTCGCC
>URWB01000136.1 GCA_900551415.1 uncultured Eubacteriales bacterium | reverse complement strand
TGGAAAAACGCTATGACACATACATCAATGAGAGCTACCGCGCTATGGAAAAGACGAACTTCTATGATGCCGTCTACTCCCCCGTTATCCTCATTACGAACGCGGTGGTCGTCGCCGTCGTCATGCTGCTTTCCGCTTCCGGCAACACCACCGTTCTGACGTTGTTCGGTATGTCCGCCGGTACGGCTGTTGCCGTTATCAACTACATTTCGCAGATCTTCACGCCGGTTGAAAGCCTTGGCATGGAGATTCAGACCATCCAGTCCGCGTTGGCAGGCATCCACCGCATCAACGAGTTCTTCGCGCTGGAAGAAAATCCCGATACCGTATCGACACATGAGCCGAAGACCATCACCGCAAGAAGCGGAAGCGTGCCGTTTGTCGAGTTCCGCGATGTCACGTTCGGCTACGATGAGCGCGTTGTACTGGATCACTTGAGCTTTAAGGTCATGGACGGCGATCAGGTCACGCTGACCGGCCGCACCGGCGCCGGCAAGAGTACCATCTTCAAGCTTCTTCTCGGTCTTTATAAGCCGCAGAGCGGCGAGGTGCTCATTCACGGCGTGCCGGCGGCCGATATCCGCGATGATGAACGTCGCCGTCTGTTCGGCTGCGTGGAGCAGACGTTCCACATGGTGCCGGGCACCGTACGCGACCAGATCACGCTATATGACAGCACAATCAGCGACGAAGCCGTGCACACTGCGGCGGAGCTCACCGGGCTCAAGGATACGATTGAAAGCATGGAAAAAGGCTACGACACGCGTTGTACCGATGATCTGTTCTCGCAGGGTCAATGGCAGCTTTTGTCCATCGCAAGAGCTGCAGCAGCCGCACCGAGCATGCTGCTGTTCGATGAAATTACCGCAAACCTTGACGCCGAGACCGAACGCGCCGTGCTTTCCGCTTTGAAACGCGTAGCGGAAAACCGCACCGTCATTTCCATCTCGCACAGAACTTCTGCCGAACTTGGTCGCATTATTGCTCTGACAGATTAAGCACAACACACAAAAGGCGAACCGCGAAAGACCCGTTGTTCGCCTTTTGTATATTCTTTAAATTTACATAATTTTAGTTATCCGTACATGGAACACCGCTGTTTCGTATCTTATGACCCAATCATACCATGTCGCTCGCGAAATGTCCACTTTTTTTAATTTTGAGCAAATTTTTCTATGCGAAAATCACACAAAACTGATTAAAGCTGATTATACCGCTTAAAACCGCCCATACTCCTGTTTGCAAGCGCCGCAAAAATTGCAAATTGTGGAGGTGCTTTTATGTATGCGTATGCGCAGAGCAAAGTGGAGATTTGCGGAGTGAACACGGCAAAGCTGCAAACCTTGAAAAATGACGAGATGCGCGAGCTTTTAGACCGCAGCCATCACGGCGATAAAGATGCGCGCGATAAGCTGATCTGCGGCAATTTACGTTTGGTGCTCAGCGTCATCCAGCGCTTTACAAGCCGCGGCGAAAACCCGGATGACCTCTTTCAGGTGGGCTGCATCGGGCTCATCAAGGCCATCGATAATTTCGACCCAAGCCACGAGGTAATGTTCTCCACCTACGGCGTGCCGATGATCTCCGGCGAAGTGAAACGCTTTCTGCGCGACAACAACGCCGTGCGGGTGAGCCGTTCGGCGCCGCCGGCGGCGACAATCGAATGAACCTCGTCTATGACGAGGATGACATTGCCCGCCTTTTTGACGTCTTCGATGAGTCCTTTCATACGCGATTCGAACTGACCCCGGAACTGCGTTCCCGCAACGAGTGCGGTAAGGTCGAGCTGAAAGACCTCCTTGCCGCGCAGCTTCCACGGCACATCGGGTGAGGCTATCATCTGAGCTACCGCCTCTGCGACCGCAGTCTTTCCGACACCCGGCTCGCCGATAATCATAGGATTGTTCTTTTTCCTCCTGCCGAGAATCTCGATGATGCGGGAAATCTCCCGCTCCCTGCCGATGACAGGATCCAGTTTCCCCTCGAGCGCAGCCTTGGTAAGGTCAATGCCGAATTCCGTGATATCCTGGGTCTTTTCCGCCGTGGCAGACGCCCCGTCATTCGTCGCGTCCTCCTCATTGTCATCCTCGATCGGATCTTTCGGAACAAGCATTCCGTTCTGCTCCATATATGCCAGAACCTTGGCATAGTCAATATCTATGTTTCTCAGATAGGCTATGCCGTAACTTCCTGAAACTCTGCACAATGCCAGCAGGAGATGCGTCGGCCTGGCCAGACGGTCCTTAAGTTTCGTGGCCTCCATCAGAGTTATGCCGAGCAGATTCTGAGTGATTTTGGAAAAAGTCACTTGCTCAAGCTGGGAATAGGACAATGCCTCATTGGTATTGATCCTGTTGTCAATGAATTTCTTCATTGACTCGAAGTTGGTCCCCAATGCCTCCAAAGTGCGGCACGCGTCGTTGTCCCCATGGCGCAGCAGCCCCAGAAAAAGATGGTCCGGGCCAATGCCGTAGCTTCCCGTCCTCAGCGCTTCCTCCCTGGAGTATTTGATGATTATGTCAAGTTCTTCCGATATCTTCAATTCCATATTTTCCTGTTTTGTGCCTTGCAGGCGTGACGCCATAAGGCCTGATAGTCCAATATTACAAAAATAACACCTTTACGGATAATGCGCAAATGGCAAAGTCCGCCAGAGGGGCTGAAAAACGCCTTGTATTTTGTCCGGAATTAAAAATTTATTAACTTTGTATGCTTATATAGAAGCGGAATTTAGAACAGAAAACGTTAAAATTTGAAAGATGGATAAAATGGAGGAGAATAAGAACGGGTCTGAAGTGCAGGAAGAGGGGACAGGAATGAAGGGGATCATCGAAGAAGTGAACATTGACCAGGAAATGAGGTCAGCATACATCGACTATTCGATGTCTGTCATTGTGTCACGTGCGCTTCCGGATGCCAGAGACGGATTGAAACCGGTACAGAGACGTGTGCTTTTCGGAATGGAAGGTCTTGGCCTTGACTATTCCGGCCAGACGAAGAAATCAGCCAGAATCGTCGGTGAGGTACTCGGTAAGTTCCATCCGCATGGAGACTCCAGCGTTTATGATGCCATGGCGAGATTGGCCCAGTGGTGGAACCAGAGATATCCTCTGGTTTACGGTCAGGGAAACTTCGGTTCCATGGACGGTGACCCTGTGGCAGCCATGCGATACACTGAGGCACGTCTCAGCAAAATTTCCATGGAAATGATGGCAGATATCAACAAGGACACTGTTGATTTTCAGCCGAACTTTGATGAGACAGAGAAAGAGCCGGTTGTACTGCCGTCCAGATATCCAAATCTGCTGGTGAATGGTACAACAGGTATCGCTGTTGGTATGGCGACGAATATTCCGCCGCACAATTTGCGTGAAACCATTGACGGTGTCATCAAGATCATTGATAATCGTGTGGAAGAAAATCGTGAGACAACCATCGAAGAACTGATGGAGATAATCAAGGGACCGGACTTCCCGACAGGTGCCATGATCCTTGGCAAAAACGGTATCAATCAGGCTTACCGTACCGGCCGTGGCAAATTAAAAGTAAGAGCAGTGACGGATATCGAGACAATGCCGAATGGCCGTCATCGTATTGTAGCCACAGAGCTGCCTTATATGGTCAACAAGGCAAAACTCATTGAAAAAATTGCCGAGCTGGTAAAAGATAAACGGATTGAAGGGATTTCTGATCTTCGAGATGAATCCAGCCGTGAAGGCCTTCGTGTCGTGATTGAACTGAAAAAGGATGCCAATCCGAATGTTGTACTGAACCAGCTGTATAAACATACCCAGCTGCAGGATACGTATGGTGTGATCATGTTGGCGCTTGTCAATAATCAGCCGATGATCCTGAATCTGAAACAGATGCTTGAACTGTATCTGAAGCATCAGGAAGAAGTTGTGACACGAAGAACACGTTTTGAATTAAATAAAGCGGAAGAACGTGCACATATTTTACAGGGCTTATTAATTGCTCTTGACCATATTGATGAGGTTATCAGCATTATCCGTTCATCGAAAAATGTTGCAGAGGCCAAAACACGGCTGATGGAAACATTTGGTCTGACTGAGGTTCAGGCTCAGGCCATCGTTGATATGCGTCTGAGAGCTTTGACAGGTCTGGAAAGAGAAAAGATTGAGAACGAATACAATGAACTGATGAAGCGAATCGGCGAATTAAAAGCAATCCTTGCGGATGAAAAACTGCTTCTCGGCGTGATCCGCGAAGAAATTAAGCTTATCCGTGATAAATATGGTGATGACAGAAAAACATCCCTGGGTGTGGATGATGACGAAATTACTGTTGAAGATCTGATCAAACGCGAAAATACAGTCATTGCCATGACTCAGCTGGGGTATATTAAACGTATGACCATGGATAACTTCAGAAGTCAGAACCGCGGTGGCCGAGGCATTAAAGGTATGACGAAGCTGGATGAAGACTGCATTACAGAGTTGATGATGGCAAACACCCATGATTATATTCTGTTCTTCACTAATAAAGGCCGTGTATTCAGACTGAAGGGCTATGAGATTCCGGAGGCATCCCGTATTGCCAGAGGTACAGCACTGATCAATCTGCTGCAGCTTGAGCCGGGTGAAAAGGTAACAGCAACCATTCCGCTTGAAAAATATGAGAATGACAAATATCTTTTCATGGCTACAAAGAACGGTATGGTCAAGAAGACGTCTATCATGGAATACATCAATGTCCGTAAGACAGGCCTTCTGGCTATCGGTCTGCGTGAAGATGATGAACTGATCGAAGTAAAGGTAACAGATGAGTCTGATTTGATTTATCTTGTTTCCCAGAAGGGGATGAGTATCTGCTTCAAGCAGGATAATGTTCGTGCAACAGGCCGTACTTCTATGGGCGTGATCGGCATGGATCTGGATGCGGATGATCTGATTGTCGGCATGCAGGTCAGCAGCCAGGGCGAAGCAGTGCTTATCGTATCCGAAAAAGGTCTCGGAAAGCGAACCATGCTGGAAGAATTTAATGTTCAGAATCGCGGCGGCAAGGGCCTTAAATGCTATAAGATCACAGATAAGACAGGTCTTGTTGTGGGCGTAAAATGTGTCAACGCAGAGGATGAGCTGATGATCATTACAACCGGCGGTATTATTATCCGTATGCCGGTAGAAGGCATCTCTATTTTGAAGCGTATCACTTCAGGGGTTAAACTGATCCAGCTGGATGAAGGCTCTGTAGTTGCAAGTATTGCAAAGATCCGTGAAGATATGAAAGACGATGAGGAGACTTCAGACGAACAGTCAGAAGAGGCCGGGATGATAGAAGAAGTTTTAGAGACCGATTCAGTGGATAATTCTGAGGAAAATGAAAAAGAATAGTGTATAAAGCTTTTGAATTGGGGATAAGTTCCCAAAGAAAAAGCAGAAATGTGGAAAAGGGCCGCAGCATCAGGAAAATGCTGCGCCGCGAGACGGAGTCGCGCGAGGGCGAATTGGGCGTTCTGCGCGCGGAAATCA
>URWB01000135.1 GCA_900551415.1 uncultured Eubacteriales bacterium | reverse complement strand
GCTTCATGCTCTGGCTTTCCAATTCCTCTGTGGCAAGAAAATAAAATGCTGTTTTTTCCTTCAAAAACTCTTTAATCAGGGTTGTTTTTCCAACTCGGCGGCGACCATAGATAACCACAAAGCTGCTGTCACGGCTGTACTCCGCATGCAGTTTACTCAGCTCACCTTTTCTTCCTATAAATTCCATATTGTCACCTCATGTTATAATAAATTATTTTATGATAATTTAATTTATATTATACATTTATAGAACAAAAAGTCAAGGTTCTCTGCAGCTTATAATGTCAACATGATTTATTGTATTAGATTATCCGCTGAAAATCACAGAAAAAAAAGGACTCTGCATCCCCCGCAAAGTCCTTTTGTGTTTCCCTATGCAACTGTTCCCCTTTTGTATACTTTGTTTACACTAAAGTACTACAAGCGGAGAATAATAACATAATACCGGTGATAAAAACTAATGGCAGTAAATTTTTCATTTCTTATTCCTCCTTGTACTTTGATTTATTTCTGCTTTTTGAAAGTTTGCCGCTAAAAAATGCTCGGTGAAACCGGGTTTCTTAACGCTTTCATAATATACTCGCCGCAGAAGCACAAAAGGTTACAAGGGGAATAAATTTTTTTTCGTTTTTTTCACATTTTTTTCATACGTTCGTCATAATTCGTCCACGTATTCAAATTTGCAGGCGAAGCAGGAGCATATAGCACGCGGTTCCCAGCACGATGCTGACAAAGGTGTTATGACTGCACTTATAGCAGATGCCTGTCGCCAATGCGGCGATCACCTGCCACAGCCCGGTATCGGCAAAGGTGGCCGTGACATCCTTCAGGCAGTATACCACCAAAACTGCCATGATCGCGGCCGGAAGTACATTGCCCAGATCCTTGAGCATCTGCGGCATCTGCCGGTTGCCGCGAAAGACCAGAAACGGGAAAGCGCGCAGGCCCAGTGTAATGACTGCCGAAACCAAAATGGTCAAAATAGCTTTCATAACTTTTTCGCCTCCTCCGCCTTTGTTTTCCCTTCTTCACAGCGAATCGTGATCATCAGAATGCCTGAAACAAGGATCAGGGCCGGCAGCATGAAGGATCTGGCGCCGAAAAGGACCAGACAGGCTATCGCGATGCTGAGACCTAAAATCGCGGGCTTGTGATCGCCAGTCTTCTCCCACTGATCAATAAACAGGATCACAAACAAGGCTGTCATGCAAAAATCAATGCCGCTCAGGTCGTACGGGATCAGTTGTCCGGCGATGCCGCCGAGCGCGGAGGCTGCAAGCCAGTAGAAACGGCTGTATACCGCCATCCAAAGCATGAGTGGCTGCCGATCCGGATCCTCTTTGTCCACCGAGCAGTTCAGCGCGTAGGTTTCATCCGTCATGGTGCGGATCATATAGTTCTTGCGTTTCCCCATCCGGTTAAAGTCTTCAATAAAGGACAGGCTGTAAAAGGTCTGTCTGCTGTTCATCAAAAATGCGGTCAGAGCTACGGTGATCAGACTCGCTCCGCTCGACAGGAAGGTCACCAGGACGAACTGAAAAGCGCCGGTATAGACTGTGAAGCTGGTGAACAGCGAATAATACCACGCGAAACCCGCATTTTCCATCAGCATGCCGTAGGCCAGCCCGATGAAGAGGTAACTGCACATGACAGGCAGAGTTTTGATAAATGCTTTCCTGCGAATCCTTTTTGAATCTCCGCCTGGTTTCTGCGCTTCTTTTTGTTGTGTTTGTGCTTGTTCCATTTTGTTCTTTCCTCTAATCTTTCTGCGTAATTCTTGTATGTACAAACAACAAATACAGATATCAGCATAACATAAAAGCCAGAACCTGTCCAGTAAATTTGCGAAATTTTAACACGATTCCCCGATTCCGATCGGTCTGCGGATCGCCCGCGCCAAAAAGAAAAACCCCTCATTTTGCAAGGGGTTTTTCGTGACGATCGGTGAATTTCACCAATCCTATTTTTGATTTATATCTCTTATGCTGTCGGATTTGCAGGCTTTGGCAGTCTGTCTGTGATGCACTGCATCAGGCTGTCTGTGCAAGGGAGCGCATCAAAGGCCGCGCCGTCACCGATGACGACAAGCTTTGCTTCATCCGTCGGAACCAGTACGCCGTCGAGCACTTCACCGATCTCAGCATATTTATACGCCGGTACGGTGTCGCACATCTCGTCGGAGATATCCTGTTCGGTTTCCCATCCGAATACTTCTTCGAAGATTTCCGCGATCTCCGCGGCGATCTCCCAGTTGGACAGGAAAATATCCTCGTCGATGGCTGCGGTAACAGGCTGCAGTCTTCTTTCGGTATTGGTATAGGTACCGTCTGTGCTCGCGAATCCGGTTCCCGGAAGCACAACGTTTGCTTTTGCTGCCAGCTCTGTCATGTGTGTATCACATACCGCCAGGAATTCCAGCGCATCGGTATCGATGTCCGCGTTTTCGCCGAATACGAATAAGGCTTTCACGCCTGCCAGCGCTTCCTTACCCGCGTGGATGCCCAGATCCACAAGACCCTGGGAATTATTCTTCGGTTTGATCATCAAGATACCGTTTCTCGGTCCGCCGATGTGTCCGGAGAGCAGGGCGATATCGCCGATCAGCTTCGCAGCGTCAACCGTCAGATTGTTCTGCTGGTAAACGATCATGGCTTTCTTCGCGCCAAGGTACGCGTCAGCGATTTCCTTCGCTGCGTCGGAAACCTTGACATTCGCCAGAGATGCCGCAAACGCGTCGTAACCTTCTGCCTGTTTTGCCTTACCGCTATCCACGATGGCTTTCGCGATTTCCTTGAGGAAACCAAGGCTGTTTTCGCCGTTGCAGACATCGATGATGCGTGCACCTGCCTCTGCCGCCTGTTTCAGCTTCAGCGAAATGACTCTGGAGTCTTCGTCGTTAAAGCCGACTTTGAGGATGACATTGGTGGAAAGCAGCTCGTCGATGGTGTTCGGGGACGCATCGAAGCCTAAAACTTCTGCCAGACCGTTTTCTCTCGCATTCATGCAGAGCACCTTCGCGCCGATGACGTTTGCCATCTTCTTGATCGCGTAAGCTTCTTCATTGGTATATCTGTCGGAAATCGAAACGGCGATCGCGTCCTTGCCGTATTTCGCGCCGATGGACTGCATTCTCTTAGCGATGAGAACCAGTGCTTCGTGGTAGTCTGCTTCTCTGAATTCTCCGTCCTCTTTGACATACGGATCTTCTAACTTATCCTCCAGTACGGAGCAGTCGAAGCCCCATTTACCCTTGCCGCAGATCAGGCCCTTGTTCACAACGCCTTCCTTGTCCGGGTTTGCCTTGATCAGCATATCGCCGTAGGACTCCAGCTTCAAGGAGCAGCCAACAGAGCAGTAGGAACAGGTCGTTTCGGTTTCTTCCGCCGGAAGCGGTGTTTCCTTGATCATGGTCGTTCTTTCCTGCAGCGCGCCGGTCGGACAAACGCTGACGCACTGACCGCAGGAGATACAGCCGGACTCAGCCAGCGGTTTTTCCATATTCGGTTTAACAACCGTATCGAAACCTCTGTGTACCAGACCCAGCGCGCCGACGCCGACAACTTCGTCGCAGACTCTGACGCAAAGGCCGCAAAGGATACACTTGTTCGGGTCTCTGACGATGAACGGATGGTCATCTTCAAATTCGATGGTGTTCTTGTCGCCCGCGAATCTTTCCGGTTTGACATCGTACTGGTTCGCAAAGTCGATCAGCTTACATTCGAAATAGTCGTGACAGCCGCATTCCAGACATCTGGAAGCCTCCGCCATCGCCTGTTCTTCGGTGAACGCGCAAGGAATAACTTCGCTGAAATTATCCTTTCTTTCTTCCGGACTAAGCTGCGGCAGGGTCTGTCTGCAGAGTCTTTCTCTATCTTCGAAGGTCTTTTCGGTAATATCGTCTCTTTCAACGACATAAGGTTTTTCATATTTTACTTCTTCGCCCGCGAGATAAGCGTCGATCACGTCGGATGCCTTGCGCGCGTCAGCGATGGCTTCGACCGCGATGGAAATCTTATCGTTACCGCAGTCACCGCCCGCGAATACACCCGGCATGCTGGTCATGAAGGTTTCCGGATCGTAAGCGATCGCGTTCTTTCTGGTCTTGTCGCAGTCAAAGATGGAAGCGTCAACGGCCTGTCCGATCGCAAGGATCATGGTGTCGATCGCCAGTGTTTCGGTCTTGCCCTCTACCGGAATCGGTTTTCTTCTGCCGGAGGCATCCGGTTCGCCGAGTTCCATCACCTGTAAGATGACTTCTTTGACATGACCGTTTTCGTCCTTGACGACTTCGATCGGGTTGGTCAGATTCTTAAAGATAACGCCTTCTTCTTCAGCTTCTTCGATTTCTACCATATCCGCAGGCATTTCGTCCTTGGTTCTTCTGTAGATATTATAGACTTCCTTCGCGCCGAGTCTGACCGCGGTTCTGCATGCGTCCATCGCGGTGTTGCCGCCGCCGACGATCGCGACCTTTTCGCCCATGCCGATTTCTTCGTTTCTGACAACCTTACGCAGGAAATCAATACCGCCGATCACGCCTTCCGCGTCCTCGCCCTTGCAGCCTACGCCGGTAGATACCCACGCGCCGATGCCAAGGAGTACCGCGTCGAAGTCCGCGCGAACGGTTTCAAACGGAATATCCACGCCGATCTTAGTGTTGGTGATGATTTCCACGCCCATCATTTCGATGGTTGCGATTTCTTCATCTAAGACAGCCTTTGGAAGTCTGTATTCCGGAATACCGTAGCGGAGCATACCGCCTGCCTTCGGCATGGATTCGAATACGGTGACTCTGTGTCCCATCTGTCTTAAGAAGTATGCCGCGGATAAGCCCATCGGGCCGCCGCCGATGATGGCAACACTCTTCCCGGTGTCTTCGTCACATTCCGGAATGAATCTGTCGCCGTCAAGATCCTGATCCGCCGCGAATCTCTTTAACTGCTGAATGGAGATCGGTTCGTCCACAAGGCCTCTTCTGCAGGCTTCTTCGCACGGATGCGGACATACTCTGCCCAGCGCTGCAGGCAGCGGAATTTTATCCTTCACAAGCTCAAGCGCAGCTTCAAATTCGCCGTTCGCGATCAGACCGACATAGCCCTGACAGTCGGTATGCGCCGGACATGCCAGTACGCAAGGCGGTCTGCAGTCACCCGTATGGTTGGAAAGCAGCAGCTCAAGGTTTGTCTTTCTGGATTCGATGACACGATCGGTATTGGTGTTTACGATCATGCCCGGTGCGATTTCTGTTGCACATGCTTTGCAGAGCTTCGGATTGCCGTCCACTTCACACATACATAAACCGCAGGAACCGTAAATTTTTGTTCTTTCATCGTAGCAAAGAGTCGGAATGAAAATATCGTTTTCTCTGGCAACTTCAAGAATAGTCTGTCCGGCAAATCCGGTAACTTCTTTGCCGTTAATATTTAATCTATATTTATTCATTACCTTTTTCCTCCTCCCTATTTCTTTTCGATCGCGCCAAACTTGCAGGTCTCTAAGCACTTGCCGCACTTGATGCACTTTGTTTGATCGATGACGTGCTGTTTCTTGACTTCACCGGAAATCGCGCCGACCGGACACTTGCGTGCGCAAGCG
>URWB01000134.1 GCA_900551415.1 uncultured Eubacteriales bacterium | reverse complement strand
TTTCCCGTTCCAGATACTGGGGAACCCCGATTCCGATCTGGAGATGCGAATGCGGTCATCTGCACTGTGTCGGTTCCCGTAAGGAGCTGGTGGAGCTTGCGAACGAGAGCATCGACGAATCAATCGAACTGCACAGACCGTACGTGGATGATGTGACCTTGACCTGTCCGGAATGCGGCAAACCGATGCACAGAATTCCGGAGGTCATGGACTGCTGGTTTGACTCCGGCTCCATGCCGTTCGCGCAGTGGCATTATCCGTTTGAACACACCGAGGACTTCGATCAGCTCTTCCCGGCGGACTTCATCTGCGAGGGGATCGACCAGACCAGAGGCTGGTTCTATTCACTGATGGCGGTCTCCACGATCGTCAAGGGCTGCGCGCCGTATAAGAACGTACTGGTCAACGACCTGATCCTCGACAAAGAGGGCAAGAAAATGTCCAAACATAAGGGAAATACCGTATCTCCGTTCGAGATGCTCGACAAATACGGCGCGGACGCGACCAGATGGTATTTGCTCTATGTTTCTCCGGCATGGACACCGACCAAGTTCGATGAAGAAGGTTTGAAAGATATCGTCAGCAAATTCTTCGGAACCTTAAGAAATGTATATAATTTCTTCGTGCTTTACGCGAATCAGGACAATATCGATCCGAGAAGCTTTACGGTCGATTACGCGAAGAGACCGGAGCTGGATCGCTGGATCCTCAGCAAATACAATCAGCTGATTCACGATGTGACAGAATACATGGATCAGTATGATCACATGAGAACCGTCAGAGCCATCACAGACTTTGTGGCGGAAGATCTGTCCAACTGGTATATCCGCCGCGCGCGTCGCAGATTCTACGCAGAAGAACTGACGGAAGATAAGAAGAGCGTTTACGCCACGACTTACGAAATTCTGGTTGGCGTCGCGAAGCTGATTGCGCCGATCGCGCCATTCATCGCGGACGAGATCTATACCGATCTGACCGGTGAGGATACCGTTCACGTTGCATTCTTCCCGAAGGCCGATATGTCACTGGTAGACAAGGGCGTGGAAGAACGTATGGATATCGTCAGAGCCCTGGTAGGACTTGGCCGCGGTACGCGTGAAAAGGAAAGAATCAAGGTAAGACAGCCGCTTTCGGAGGTTTTGGTAGACGGCAAGTACGAAGCGCTGATCGGCGATCTGGTACCGCTGATCATGGAAGAACTGAACGTCAAGAAGGTAGTCTTTGAACAGAACCTTGACCAGTATATGAACTTCTCTCTGAAGCCGAACTTCAAGACGGCAGGTCCGGTGCTGGGCAGCAAGATCAAAGTTTTTGCGGCAGCGCTCGGCAAGGAAGAACCTGCTTCCTTCATCGCAAGCATTGAGGCAGAGGGAAAGACTGTGATGAGCTTGGATGGCGAGGAATTTGAGATCACAAAGGAATTCTTAGACATTCGCATTACCGCGAAGGAAGGCTTTGCGGTCGCGATGGAAAACAATATTTTCACCATTCTTGACACGACGCTGACACCGGAGCTGATTGATGAAGGACTGGCAAGAGAATTGATCTCCAAGGTACAGCAGCTGCGCAAGCAGGCAGATTACGAGATGATGGATCAGATCGTGATTACCTTGGACGCGGACGACGCAGTCAAGGCGGCTGTGGCGAAACACGCGGACTATATCAAGAGCGAAACACTGGCAGTCGAGCTCAAGGACGGCGCATGCGAGAATACGTATGACCTGAACGGACACAAGACCGGCATTCAGGTGGAGCGCGTATAGCAAAGAAACGAAAAAATCAGCGAAGATGAGCTGAGATTGAGATACAGCATGGAAAACTCGTGCTGTATCTTTTTTGCCTGCGTGTTGTGCGATTCGGTCCGGTTCTGCAGCGTAGGAGAAGTTTGTTATAAATCGGTAGACAAAAAAAGGCGGATAGATTAGAATAGTAGCAGAGGTGCAAGAATCAGGTGCCGATCGGGATCATCCGCTGTATTTCCGACCTTGCGGACGGCGGCACGCAGGAGGACTATGCGACGTTTGAAAAAAAGCAGCGGACAAGGCCGCCGAGATCGTGATGCAAGCCTTGCGAAAGATGGAAAAGGGGGACGAGGAAAGATGAAAAGTATCAAACCAGGCAGAGGCCCATCGATGATGAGCGGGATCGCCGGGATCGGCGCTGTGATTTTCGGCATATTTTGGACCATTATGGCTGTACAGATGGGCGCGCCGATCTTTTTTGCCGCGTTTGGCATTATTTTCGTTGTGACAGCGATCGTCGGCGTGATCTACAATATGAATAACGCCACCGGAGAACAGCGATACTCCGCGTTCGACATTGTCGATGAGGGGGAAGAAGCGGACCCGCTGAACGAAAGATTCGGCAGGAACGTCAAAGCCGACAGTGCCGGACAAACAGATGCCGAAACGCCGGGATCGCGGGAGGAACGGATTCATGCCGTACCGCAGGGTGAAAACAATTTCTGCCCGTATTGCGGCGCGCCGGTGAAGGAAACTTACACGTTCTGCCGTAAATGCGGACGCAGACTGGATGAAAACGCGGAATAAAGGTAAAAAGGAGTCAGCGTATGATCGTAAGAGAAGCAGAGATTGAAGATCTTGAGAGAACCATGCAGGTCCTGGATGCCGGTCGGCAGCATATGCGCGGCGAAGGGAATGCCGTGCAGTGGGTAAACGGATACCCGTCGCCGGAGCTGATCCGGCGGGATATCGAGCAGGGACAGTTTTTTGTCTGGATCGATGAAGCGGAAGAACAGACGGATCGGCAACAAGCCATCCATGGTGTTTTTTCTTTTATCATCGGTGAAGACCCAACTTACGGATATATTGAAAACGGAAGCTGGTTGAATGAGAAGCCTTACGGCACGATTCACAGAATGGCAAGCGACGGAACACGCAGGGGCATGCTGCGGGAGTGTCTGGACTATTGCAGGAGCCTTGTATCTGAGATCCGTATGGACACACATGAAAAAAACCTTTCCATGCAGCAGGCTTGCGAACACTTGGGATTTCAGCGCTGTGGCGTGATCTACGTTGCTGACGGCACACCGCGTATCGCCTACCAGCTGGCAGCAGAACCTGTTTAAAAACAAAAGGAAATGAATCAATGATCAATTTGAGCAATTTGACATATCAGGAGCTTGCGCGCTTTGTGACGGAAACCTTAAACGAGCCTAAGTTCCGCGCGAAACAGATCTTCGGCTGGATCTATGGCGGTCCCACGAAAGACGGCAGCTTTCGCAGCGGCGCGCAAAGCTTTGATGAAATGAATAATCTGCCAAAAACACTGCGTGAAAAACTCACCGCGCAGGCATTTTTGACTTCCTTGGATGTCCCGCGGACGCAGGTCTCCAAACTGGACGGTACGCGAAAATTTCTCTTTCGGCTCGCAGACGGCAACGCGATCGAAAGCGTGTTTATGCGTTACAAATTCGGCAATTCCATCTGCGTTTCCTCGCAGGCGGGCTGCCGCATGGGCTGCCGCTTCTGCGCCTCGACCATCGGCGGCCTAAAACGGAATCTGACGCCCGGAGAAATCGCAGGACAAATCCTGGCCGCGCAGCGAGAGACCGGACAGCGTATCAGCCATGTGGTGGTGATGGGTACCGGTGAGCCCTTTGACAACTATGAGAATCTGGCGAAGTTTTTACACATCATCCATGATCCAAACGGTCTTAACCTCAGCATGCGCAATATCACCGTTTCGACCTGCGGGCTGGTGCCGATGATCGCGCGGTTCGCGGAGGATTTTCCGCAGGTCAATCTTGCCATTTCTCTGCACGCAGTCAGCAACGAGATGCGTGACGAAATCATGCCGGTCAACAAGGCTTACCCGATGGAAACTCTGCTTTCTGCCTGTCGGGATTATACCCAGAAGACCGCGAGACGGGTAACTTTCGAATACACCTTGGTCAAAGGCGTCAATGACAGCGCGGAGTACGCGAGAAAGCTGGCGGCACGTCTGCAGGGCATGCTCTGCCATGTTAATCTGATTCCACTGAACAAGGTGGAAGAAACCGGCTACGATACAAGCGAGCGCGGCGCGGTGCTGCGATTCCAGCAGGTGCTGACAGAATGCGGGATTCCGGCGACCATTCGGCGGGAGCTCGGCGATGACATCGACGCGGCCTGCGGCCAGCTGCGGCTTGCAGAAAAGGGATAGGCACGTTCTGATTTTTTTTCGTGAGGTGTATATTTTTCGTACGAGAACAAAGACTAAAAAGAAAATCCGTATGAAACGAGGTACAACGAATGGAATTCGCAGGTTCAAAAACAGAAGCCAATCTCATGGCAGCGTTCGCGGGGGAATCGCAGGCACGAAATAAATACACCTATTACGCGGATATCGCAAAGAATGACGGCTATGAGCAGATCGCAGCGCTGTTTACCAAAACAGCGGATGACGAGAAAGCGCACGCCGAAATCTGGTTCAAACTACTCGGCGGTATCGGCGATACGAAGGCAAATCTCCTGGCAGGCATTGCCGGTGAAAAGTATGAATGGAGCATCATGTACGATGATTTTGCGAAGGAAGCGGATGCGGAAGGCTTCACCGAGATCGCGGCGAAGTTCCGTATGGTGGGCGCCATCGAAAAGACGCACGAAGAACGCTATACAGCGCTTTTAAATAATATCCAAAACCAAGAGGTATTCCAAAAGCCGGAGCGTGTCAAGTGGCAGTGCCGCAACTGCGGCCACGAATATGAGGGTGCCGACGCGCCGCAGATCTGTCCGGTCTGCGGACACATGCAGGCATTTTTTCAGGTCAAACCGGAGAATTATTAGAGAGATGCGGACGGATCGATCAACTTTATGAGAATAATGACAGAGATCATCAGCAGGCACTGTGCTTCTTAGAAGGCGGTGCTTGTTTTTTTGTGCCAAAAGGATTAAGATAAGCGTAGGAAAAGCGTAAACAGAAGTTGTCAGGTGTGATGCGAAGCCCGGCAGCAAAGAAACGATCAAACCATAAGAAGGAGGCAGATAAAATGGAATACATCGGAGACGTTTTTTATGATTACGGCGGAGGACTTTATGTGAATATGACCAATCGCTGCCCTTGCCGCTGCACGTTCTGTATCCGCGATATGGTGGATTCTCTGGGTGACGCGGACAGCCTCTGGTTGAAACGGGAACCGAGCAAGGAGGAACTTCTGACCAAACTGGCAGAACAGGACCTCTTCGCTTATGACGAGATCGTATTCTGTGGTTACGGCGAACCGACCGAGCGGCTGGACTGTCTGCTCGCAATCTGCGATTTCGTAAAACGTGATGAGGCACTGAAAGGTCGCTTAAAGACAAGGCTCAATACGAACGGCTTAGCAGATCTGATCAACCAAAAAGCGACCGCAAAAGAATTCGCCGGCAGATTGGATGCGATCTCCATCAGTCTGAACGCGCCGACCGCAGGGAAATATCATGAACTGTGCAGACCGAAATACGGTACGGCCGCATTTGAGGAAATCCTGCGCTTTACGGAAGAGGTCAAACAATACGTGCCGGATGTGACGATGTCCGTAGTTGGCTTTTCTATCTCGCAGCAGGATATTGAAGACTGCCGGGATATCGCGCGGAAACTGGGCGTTAAATTTCGCGTGCGCTGATCTTCACAAAAGATAACACCGTAAAAGAAGCATTTATGATTGACGTCGATTTCTATGGTGCTAATGTGCTTAACGAAAAAATTAAAGCTGT
>URWB01000133.1 GCA_900551415.1 uncultured Eubacteriales bacterium | reverse complement strand
TTTCCTTTTTGTCTGCCTGCGTCAGAGGGTGATCGACCTCGAATACCCGGTACTTCGATAGAAACTCCGGCTCCCGGAAAGCAAAGGTGTCCATGCCTGCGCCGAGGATGACATATTGCTTTGTGCCGGTCAGGACGGCGGTTTTCAAAGCCTTCTCCATGTAGGCTGCGCGGCAGAGCGGTGACGGCGCGATGTGCGTATTTATGAGCTTGCGCAGCAGCTCCTTCGGTGTCTGTTCAGCGGGGTCGATTTCCGGTTCAAAGAACTGCGCTCCGCCGCGGATATAGCCCTGAACAGCGGCATATTCTTCCTCCGTCATCAGGTTTTTGGCAAGGTGATCGGCGAAAACCGGATGTTCTTCATTTTCTGCGTGAAACGCCCGTCCGAAGGCACTCATCAGGGCGGTAATACTGGCTTTGTTATTCATTTCGTTGGCTCCCTTCCTCCTGTGAATATTACGCTTGTACAGCTTCCTGAAGCGACAGGACTTTGCAGCCCTTACTTTCGTAATACGCAAGCAGCTCCGGAAGCTTCTTTTTATCGTAGCTGGTGATGCAGTCCGACAGCACATGAACGGTATAGCCGCTTTTTGCCATATTGTAGCAGGTGGATCTGATGCAGGCCGCGGCATCCGCACCAACGACGTAAAATTCGGAAATTCCATGCTCCTGAATAAAGGCGGTAAATGCCTCGCTGGTCAGGGCATTGCTCTTTACCTTCGTAAAGATATGATTGGATACGACGTTCAGCTCCGGCACCAGCTCTGCACCACGGGTGCCGGGCTTGAAGGTTCTCGTTCCCGCAGAAAGGTTGTTATGCTGAATGTAGACGATCCACAGTTCTTTTTGCTCTGCCCAGTCAATCGCTTCATTGACTTTTGCAATGATTTCCTTGTAGTTTTTCGTGATGTCGTTTTGCAGGTCGATCACGACCAATGCACTGTTTTTCATATTGTAGTCCTCCATAAATTTCATGTTCCCCTGCACGGCAGTTGTTACATCAGAAGATCGGAACCTTCCGAGCCTTGTTGCTTATGACAGCAGCTTGAACGCCTGCTCCAGCAGCCAGTCTCGGCCTTCCAGAAAATCGTATCCCAGCAGCGCCTCTATCTCCGCCGGTTGGCCGTATAGCTTGTCGCAAATATCAACATCTTGCAAATAAATCGTCTGGTTTTGAAACCGAAGTCGCAGCATTCGCACAAAGGGGATCCGTTTATATTGCGAAGAGCCAACACCGGCAATTTCGCTTTTGTGATATTCAATGTCCGGAAGCCAGGAATACCAAGAAGCGCTGAGGATAGAGCCGGTATGCCCGGTATCAACTCTGGCCCTAAAGCATTGCCCAGCATACTCCGGGTAAACGATAGGACCGTGTTTGATTTCGGGACTTAGATGTTCAGCCATCTTTTCCGGTAAGCTGACCGATAAGGATTTATCTTTTGCGGAATAACTCCAGTGATACCGGGAGATCACATCCCATCCAAGCAGTATTTCAGCCGGAAATATCCTGCCGTTTTCATCGCTAAGCGCAAAATCTGCGTCATCCGTCACGAGCACCTTGCAGTTTTCCATGCAAACATTTCCCAGCCGGATATTGGGAATGACGGCAGTCTGAAGCGTACGAACCACGCCGTTATTGTTTCCGGCGCGGAGGACTTCTTTTTCCGGCGCAGCATGAAGTCGGCGCAGAAGACTTTGCGCGATGACCGTCATACCCGCAACGCGGTGGATCTCACGTCCCCAATTTGAACGTTTACAAACAGAAGGTTTGCAAATTTACTGCTCAACAAACAATTTGTCATTGGCTCATCTCCTTTACAGCCATGATTTCAATAGCTGCCTCGTTTAACCAAATAGCATTTTCGCTACTTTTTCCAATTCTCTTCTTTCCTCTACATCATCATATCCTGTCTCTCTGTCATCAACCCCTTTTACAGGATCAATAGAATACAGACTCCTCCGATTACAGTAGAAATATATTTTTTTCACATCACTGATCTGGAATCTTGCTTCTGGATTTCCCTGCGGATACAGTTTCACCATCTGAAGTCGGTCTGTAGAAACTGCAGCAATAAATGAAATATAATGTTGCTTCGACATTTCGTGCTCAATCTGAACATAATACTCATCTGCCACTCGTTCCAGAAAAATCTTTGATCTTCATCTGTTTCCTCTGCTTCTTCTGATCTCAATTGTATTCCATGACACTGGATAACTGCTTCGCCCAAACTGTGAATAATATTGCCACACACAGGACAAATATAAAAATGTGACTTTAGCATATTGACACTTACGTTGGAATTCATAACTGCATTTCCAGAAATCAACTCTCTTGGTGCAAAACTTCACGAAGAAATGTATAACCACAGCAATGGACACGACGATTGCAACCATTGCGGCGGTCAAACATATTTTTCGTACCTGCATTGTTCCTGTACCTGTTCTCCCAGCATAGTAATTGCCTTTTCGGGGCATAAGCTGATGCAGCGGTAGCACATCGTACATTGCTTTCCCGGAACTGCTCTGTGATCCCTGATTTCTATATTTCCCATCGGGCAATTCCTACTGCACAGGCCGCAGCCGATGCAGGCATCGCTTATTTTCAGCTTATCTGTGTATCCGCTCGTTTTACGATAAAACCACAACCTTTGCCCAAGCAGTCCTTCGATATGTGAGACTGTCGACAATCCTTCCCGCGGATATTGCCCCCGCCTAGTTTGTTCTGCAATCTGCTCGATACGCTGATCTGCGCATTTGACAATCTGCCGGTTTTCTTCCATGCTCTTTTTCAGCAGCTTGTTGTCGCAGACGGAATCAGGCATTTTCATCTGTGCGCCTCCGAGAATTTGTGCGCCATACTTCTTTAAGGGCCTTGCCGCACAGCCTGTTTCGTCGCCGCTGAAAAGTCCCATTGTATTTAGACAGAACACACTTTTGCCGTTCCACAGGCAACGGATCTTTCTGATGAATTCGCGCACTATAAAGGGAGCATTGGAGAATTGCGTGGGATAGCCCAAGATGATTGTCCTTTGCTTCTCCAGCGTGTCGGTAATGTGTGGAGCTTCCAGCGGAATACATTCTGCCGCAGCATCCAGCAAACTTACCAGCTTTTCAACGCAGTGCTTCGTATTTCCGGTTCCACTCAGATATATCCCTATCATTGATATTTTTTCTCCTTGCAAATCCCAATATTGGCTTGTGGTTCGACTGGCCGATTTTCATTCCCATAAAACAATAGACGCAGCACAAACCGATTTAGTGGTCTGCACTGCGTCTAAGCGTCTGGCATTTTGATTTCTTCAATTTTTCCATCCTTAAAACGAATTACGCAGGTATATTTGCACTTCGGGCAGAATAAAGGAAAATCCTCTAAGACTGTATGTGCCCGTATCTGCGTTCTTGTTTTGCCGCCGCATCTTGGGCAGTAAAGCCAACGCAATTTCAGGGTTTCGTCCATTCGTGGCACCTCGCTTCGCTTGTCAGCCAATGTGCCGACAGCGCCTGTACATTCTTTCATGCCGTTTCCTCCTTTGCTGCCAATATTGCGCCTCTGTATGCCCGCTCCAAATGGGAATTGATCGTATCTTCATCGTATTTCAGTGCATTGTTGGCAATGATGCTTGCGTACCCATGAGCAAACAGAAACACCGTGATGAAAACCGTTTTCGTCTGCTCCATGCCGATTCCCAAGGATCTCTGCATCGCTGAAAGAACGGGGATAAGCTCCTCCGCATCGATCAGTTCAAGCAAAGTCTTTCCGTTAAAATAATCCGACTGAAAAAGGAAACGGAACAAGTGGGGTTCTTCGATGGCAAAGCGGATATAATTCATTCCGATTCCAAGGGCAGCGCCCTTGGGCGGTTTCTTCATGGTCATAAGGTATTCCGAATGATAAAGGTCTGCCTTCGCATAGACTGTTCTTTTCAGTTCTTCCATCGTCGCAAAATGATACATGACGGGCTGTGTGGAGCAATGCAGCCTCTCCGATACTGTCCTTGCGTTGATGTTTTCCACTCCCGCCTCGCGGGCAATCGCAAAGGCCGCATCAACGATCATCTCTTTTGTAACTTTTGCTTTGGCAGGCATATTCGCACCTCCATTTTTATAACTTATGTTATGTATAATACAAATTATACATCAGCAAGTCGAGCCTGTCAATCCGTCCGAAGCAAAATTTACGGACAAATATCTAAATCGTTTTCACCAACTTGGCATTGAAGATTGCGGTTTTAGAGGAGGTGACCGTGTAAAGAATTCGGCAAGCAATGTAGAACTGCCGGGAAACTCGAATCACAATTTCTACGAATCTCCGGCAGGAAAGTAAAGTGTACCATTCATCAGGCTAATGCCGAGAACCGCATTAAATACAACCACTGAAAAGGTACCAAAACGCTCAAACAGTCCAAACACCGTCTTTGGCAGCAAGGCAGTACCCACAGGACCGATGAGCATTGAGGCAAATGATCAAGTATTTTAAGAGCGTTATCTTCCGCCGCAGTTAAAGAAACAATCAGCTTATCACAAACCGTTATAATTTCATCATCTGCTTTAGGCGTATTAAGAACTTTCCTAATATCTGCATCTGGATTTTTAGATATTTGTTGCAGCATTCGTAGAATCGCTTCCAATGAATAGTTAGCACATCGTAAAGAACGAATAATTTTCAATCGTTTTATATCTTCATCGGTATATACCCTATATCCATTCTTCCTTCGCTTAACAGTAATTAATCCGTTCATTTCCCAGTTCCTTAAAGTATCCATAGAAATATTTAGATACTCCGACACTTCTTTTCTTTTTAAGAAATGGATATTTTCCTCTGTTGTTTCAGATAAAAATTGTTTTACGATATTTATAGCTTCTTCGGCATTAGCCTGCTCCTGCCGAATCTGTATTAAGTATTCTTGTGTTAGGGAAATTGCTGTATCAAATTTTTTTGCAGCCGCCATTTTTATCATTAAAACAATTTTCTTACGAAGTCCATTTTGCATCACTTCTATTTGAAAAGCAAGCCGGGCAATTCTGAACTGCTCAATATGAAAATCTGTAAATACTCTGTAGCCATTAGCTAAACGCTCTGGCTTCGGTATCAATTCCAATTTTTCGTACAAACGTACTGTATTAGGATGTATTCCAATAATTTTTGCAACTTCAGCAGTTTTATATGTATTCATCATCGTACCTCCATAAAGTAATACTACGATAAAATAAAAGTCTGGTGTTATAGTGGAGGGTATTTTATTTCAACGGAAAGCAGATATCTATTTCCATATATCCATCTTCTCCCACCAAGCGATAAATATCAAAAATCGGCCGTCTTTCATCTAATTGATTTCCAGTCCTTGAAAGCCATCTGCAAAATATCTCCTGATATACCATAAAAAGAAACTGTGGAAAACCCTTAAAATGATACGCCGCATATTTTCCTCCTTGGAAATTCTGAAGCAGTATATGTTCATTTTTCTTTAATACCAGTTGATCTGGAGAAATCATCTGACACAAATCATACATACAGTGATCTTCATCTGTAATCGTTGGATCATTAATTGTACATTCCATATATAATGTTTCTTCTGTGGCGAGATGCTCATATTTTTCTATAAATCGGCACCACTCCAAAGGAAGCTGATGATAATTTCCCTTCTTTCTTTCATATATAACTGTAAAGCTGTCAAGATTTTCGACAGTGATTAATTTACCTGCATCATCATGCATATTCCGCAAGAACTGCGCATCCGTTCCGGAGGAACGGAGCGCCATTCCGC
>URWB01000132.1 GCA_900551415.1 uncultured Eubacteriales bacterium | reverse complement strand
ATTCCTTCCTTTGCTGTTGGCCGAACACAGGAGATGCTTTATTTTATCAGACAGATCAAGGCAGAAGGTCTTGTGAAGAATCATGATAATTTTGAGGTATATGTAGATAGTCCGCTGGCAGTGGAAGCAACGAATGTTTTCAACAGAAATGTGCCGGGATATTATGACGATGATGCGATGGCACTGATCAGACAGGGCATTAACCCTATCAGTTTTCCGGGACTGAAGACAGCAGTTACAAGTGATGATTCTATTGCAATCAATGTATCTACAACGCCGAAGGTGATCATATCTGCATCCGGTATGTGTGATGCAGGCCGTATCAAGCACCATCTGAAACATAATCTGTGGAATGAGAAGAATACGATTCTTTTTGTAGGATATCAGGCGGTCGGTACTCTTGGAAGAGCACTGATCGAGGGGGCTGCAGATGTGAAACTGTTTGGTGAACCTGTTCATGTGGCAGCGCATATCTGCCAGATGCCGGGAATCAGCGGTCATGCGGATGTGAATGGCCTTTTAGACTGGGCGAAGGCATTTGAGGAGAAACCGCAGAAAGTCTTTGTTACTCATGGAGATGATACAGTTACAGAGATTTTTGCAAAACGTCTGACAGATGAACTGGGGTATGATACAATGGCTCCGTTCAGCGGTACGGTTTATGATCTGGCAGACGATGTATGTCTGTATGAGGCAAAGGGTGTGAAAATCCAGAAAGCATCTGCATCACCGAAGGCAACAAGAGCAGCCAGAGCTTTCGAGAAACTTCTGGCACTTGGTTACAGGCTTATTACGGTTATCAGGAAAAATGAAGGAACGCCGAATAAAGATCTGGAAAGATTTTCAAGAGATGTTCAGTCCCTGTGTGATAAATGGGACAGGACAGATATGTAAATTAAAAAAATATCCCACGAAACTTTATCTATAGCAATCTTTGTAAATAATATATTGATTCAATTTACATTATTTAAGAGGCTTGCTATAGTTTTCGTGGGATATTTTATACGGTCACCTGCGTAACTGTTCAGTATTTCCACCGTCCTTTATTTATTCAGAACTTCCTCCAGTGCAGTGGAAAGCTGATCCGGACATGAGGTCTGGCGGAATCCGCAGTGGATGCCGGACAGTTTGTCCCTTACCGCCTCGCAAGGCATGTCCTTGACTAAGGCGCAAAGCCCCTTGTGATTGCCGTCGCAGCCGCCCTCAAAAGCGACCTCTTTGACAACGCCGTCTTCTACATCTAAATAAATCTTGCGGGCACAGACGCCCTTTGGCTGATATTCATATTTCATATAAAAACTCCTTTCAAAGTTAGGTTTGTTTATGGTAAAATAGACCTGTGTTTTGTATGCACAGAACGGTCACCTGTCCGCGCATTATGTCTATTCTAACACATTCGGAGAAAAAATTCAGCGAAATCAGTAAAAAAAGAGAAAAAATATGGATGAAAAGAAAATTTTTTTGAAAACGGTCGAAGAGAAATACGAGCGTTTCTTGGATTATTATACCATGATGAGCAGCGATTTTTTGAGCCTGGAGCAGCAGAGCGCGCTAGCCGGATTTTTGCGCGCGCATTCCAAAGAAAACGTATACCTGTTCGGCGGCTATCCGGAAGCGGAGCGCAGACAGGTGCTGTTCCTGCCGGACTATACGGGGCTTGCGCCGCAGGCACAGGACGCAGACCTTCTGGAATATTTCAGAGAAAATCCGGATGACTGTCCGATCGCGCTGCTTGACGTTCGTGTTGCTTCGGCGGCGCGCGAAAAGCTGACGCATCGGGATTACCTGGGCGCACTGATGGGAGAGGGAATCCGCCGGGAAAAGGTCGGCGACATTATCGTGACGGAGTGCGGCGCGCAGATCCTCGCGATGAAGGAAATGTGTGCTTATCTTGCGCAGAACTTTCGACATGTCGGCAGGTTTGAAACAGATGTTAAAATTCTGTCAATTTTTGAACTTTCCTATCGCGAATCACAGACAAATTGCTTGCATTTCACGGTATCTTCACCTAGAATTGATAATATAGTAGCAGCAGCGTACGGACTCTCCAGAAGGCTCGCGACAGAAGCGATCCTCGCGGGGAGAGTCTTCGTAAACGGTGTGGAAACAACAAAGCCTGACATGTCGCTGAAGGGCGGGGAAAAGATCGTCCTGCGCGGCAAGGGCAAAGCAATCTACCACGGGATAAACGGTACCTCCAAAAAAGGGAAGCTGTATATCAGCGTGGATAAATACATGTAAGAGAAGAACAGGAGGCGGTTATATGGATCAGAAGGAATTGCCAAGAATCGCGGGGAAGCTGAGATCAAAATATTTGGAGATGCCGGAGGAGATTTACAGAGCCAAGGGCATCGTGATCATGGGAAAACGTATCAAATCCGTCATTTTTACGACGGATATCGCGATCATTCGCAGCTGCAATGCGGACGCGGTGCTGGCTGTTTATCCGTTTACGCCGCAGCAGGTGATCTCGCAGTCGATCATCAACGTGGCACCGATGCCGGTCTTTGTCGGTGTCGGCGGCGGCATTACCAACGGTGTGCGTTCAGCGATCATCGCCAAGGACGCCGAGGGAGACGGCGCATGGGGCGTGGTAGTCAACGCGCCGGTGACCAATGACAATATTAAACTGATCAGCGCGACGGTCGATGTGCCGATCATCGCGACAGTCATCCACGAGAGCGCGGATATTCAGGCAAGACTGGACGCCGGCGTTTCGATTCTCAACGTTTCCGCCGCGGCCAGAACACCGATCGTGGTAAAGAAGATCAGAGAAAAATTCCCGAAGGTACCGATCATCGCGACCGGAGGACCGACGCCGCAAAGTATTTTGGCGACCATCGAGGCGGGCGCGAACTGCATCAGCTACACGCCGCCTTCGACCGCGGAGATTTTCGCGGATATTATGAAAAGCTATCGTGAACAGGAGGATGTCAACGAATCCGCGGAGGACCATGTGACGATCCTCGACGCGATCGAACGGATGTAACCATGTAAAAGCCTTTGGCAGACCTTGTGCCGAAAGCGAAAAAAACAAAACCCGCCGGGAAGCCGGGCATGCACTGCCGCGGCCCAACCCAGCGGGTTTCTTTTTTCGCGCAGAATTGTGTTATACGATCTTCGTCGTCCAGTCCTCGACATTCCAGATGTCGGTGACGAAGTCCTCATAGAAGAGCGGATCATGCGATACCAAAAGGATGGTGCCGGGGAATTCCGTCAGCGCGCGCTTCAGCTCGTCCTTGGCGTCTACGTCCAAATGGTTGGTCGGCTCGTCGAGAATCAGCCAGTTGTGCTCGCGGTTCATCACAATCGCCAGCCGTACCTTGGCGTTTTCGCCGCCGCTGAGTACGCGCATCTGGCTGGTGATATGCTCGTTCGTCAGGCCGCACTTGGCGAGACAAAGCCGCACCTCCCGGTTCTCCATAGACGGAAACTGCGCCCAGAAGGTATCCAGCGCCGTTTCCTGCGAATCGCGCGCCGCCTCCTGCTCGAAATAGCCCGGGAAAAGATAATCGCCCAGCTGCACCTCACCGCCAAGCGGCGGCAGCTTGCCGAGGATTGTCTTTAGGAGGGTAGACTTGCCGAGACCGTTGGTACCGACGATGGCGACCTTCTGCCCGCGTTCCAGCGTAAAGGAAACCGGACGGGTCAGCGGTTCGTCCTGGCTGTAGCCGATGACAAGATCCTTCGCTTCCACGACGAAGCGGCTCGGCGTTCTTGCCATCAGGAATTGGAACTCCGGCTTGATCTTCTCCGTCGGACGCTCTAAGATTTCCATCTTGTCGAGCTGTTTCTGGCGGGAATGCGCCATGCCGCGGGTCGCCACGCGCGCCTTGTTGCGCGCGATAAAATCCTCCAGTTTTTCGATCTCCGCCTGCTGCCGCTCGTAGGCAGCTTTTTCCTGTGATTTTTGGATCTCGTACATGCGGCGGAAGTTTTCGTAGTCGCCGGTGTAGCGTGTCAGGTTGCCGCCGTCCAGATTGTAGATGACGTTGACTACAGAATTAAGGAATTCCATGTCGTGCGATACGAGAATGAAAGCGTTTTCGTAGTCCTGCAGATAGCGTGTCAGCCAGACGATATGCTCGTGGTCCAGATAGTTGGTCGGTTCATCGAGGATCAGAATCGATGGATTTTCGAGCAGCAGCTTGACCAGAAGCACTTTGGTTCTTTGCCCGCCGGACAAATCGGAAACATCGCGATCCAGTCCGATGTCGCGCAGACCCAGACCGCCCGCGACTTCCTCGATCTTCGCGTCCAGCTGATAGAAGCCGCTGTATTCGAGGATCTGCTGAATCTCTCCGGCATCCTCCATCATCTCATCCATCTTGTCCGCGTTTTCCGGCAGCGCCATATCCTCATACAGCTTGAGCATTTCGGCCTCCAGGTCATGCATGTGATTAAACGCGGTGTGCAGGACCTCGCGGATCGTCATGCCTTTTTTGAGTACGGTATGCTGGTCTAAATAGCCGACGGTCACGTGGCGGGACCAGGTGATTTTGCCCGCGTCCGGCAGGATCTTGCCGGTAATGATGTTCAGGAAGGTGGATTTGCCTTCGCCGTTGGCGCCGATCAGCCCGATGTGTTCTCCCTTGAGCAGACGAAAGGACGCGTCCTCCAAAATCTGGCGTGCCCCGAATCCATGGGTGACTTTTTCGACAGTTAATAAACTCATATAAAAACTCCTTTGTAACAGATCATGCTTGTTTGCGTTTCCGCCTACATAACTATATCCTATTTGGCGGACAATAACAAGACAAAAGAGTTGTTTCTTTCGCGAAAAACAAGTATACTTGTGGAGAAGAGAATGAGCGCATTGTTTGCGGACAGCAGGAGGCGGCATAAATATTTAAAAATTTACAAACACGCTTTAGAATGATATAATTTAAAGCAAGAATGTAAAATCTCGTATGAAGAGGAGCGTTTCTATGGATAAGCTTTGGAATGAAATCAAAAGGCTTGCAGATTCTAATAACGGTTTCATTAGAACAAGTGATATTGAAACTGCCGGAATCAGCAGGATGGTGCTTCGAAAATATGTAGACGCAGGCAAACTGGAGCAAATCCGCAAAGGTCTGTATACACTTTCCGATGATCTTGCAGACGAATTTGCCCTGATACAGGTACAGAGCGCAAAAGCAATTTTTTCTTACGGAACAGCGTTATACCTTTGGGGATTATCGGACCGCACACCGCATATCTTTGATATTACTGTACCGCAGGGCACAAACATAAGCCGCATGAAAAGAGATGTTGCCAACCTTCGCTGCCATTATGTACGGCCGGAGGTTTATGAACTTGGAGTCGCAACGACGCAGTCCCCGCAGGGAGCCACAGTTCTGCTGTATGATAAGGAACGCTGTGTCTGTGACTTGATTCGGGACAAAGATAAGGTCGATATCCAGATCTATACGCAGGCAATCAAAGACTACTTCCACAACAAGAACGACAGACGCAAGCTGTTGAAATACAGCAAGATTCTTGGGGTAGAGGAGAAAGTCAGAACCTACATGGAGGTACTGTAATGCGAACACCTGAACAATTAAAAGGCGCCATACGCAGTATGGCTGCAAAGAAGAATCTCCGCGCGCAAGAGGTTTTGCAGATGTTTTTATTTGAGCGTGTGCTGGAACGTTTAGCAAAATCCGATTACAAAGAGAACTTTATTCTCAAGGGAGGCTTGCTCATATCTTCCATGATTGGTATTAGCGAGCGAACAACGATGGATATGGATACTACGGTTCGGGGTATTACAATGGAAGAAGACGAAATCGTCAAAGTGGTCAAAGAGATCCTTGCCGTGCATGTGAATGACGGAATTACGTTTGAATATCAAAGCATTGAACCTATTCGCGAGGTAGATGCATATAATAACTTCCGCGTCCATTTACATGCA
>URWB01000131.1 GCA_900551415.1 uncultured Eubacteriales bacterium | reverse complement strand
GCTGCGTATCCGCTTCCCGGCGGAACGGCTTTTTCACATAGTCCGAGTATTCGTAGAGATCGCGCCCGCAGGCGAAATTATACAGGTCACTCGCCAGAATGTCCTTGGCAAGCGTATCCTGTATTTCCCGAGAAAATTTTTCCTCGCGGTTGATATTCGTCAGAATCGGCAGTTTGCAGCGTTCGGACTTTTTGACTTCTTTGAGATAGCTGCTACCGGTTTCGTCAAAGGCTAACACGCGGATATAGTTTTGGGCGTTCTTCACATCGCTGCGCCGCGCGCCCAAAAGCGTCATCGCCAGCAGTCTGCCGATGCGGGTTCTGGTATAGCGTTTGGATTTGAGACCCTCGACGATTTCCTCATAGCTTTTCCAATAACGGACCCTGGCTTTCATTTTGTTGCCGAGCCCCTCCTCCGCGCCGAAGATTTCGTTGAGCTCCGCGGCAGGCGTTGTCAGTATCTTTTGAACAAGTAAAAGGTATAAATCTTCCTCACTCATGATCTCCGCCCGGTGTGCAAGCAGGATTTCCCGGGTCATATCCGGCACCAGCCGGGAAATATCTCCGCCCTCCGCCAAGGTCTTGCGGATACCGGTCGCCGATGCCATCGTGCCTTTCGGCTCTAAATCGTAATAGCCCGTCCCCTGCCTTCGTACCGTCACAGGCTGCGCGTTTTCGATGAAACGCAGATATTCCAGGGCAAGCAGATTATTCGGGCTGTTGATGGTCTCCGAGACCTCCTCGCCGAGAATGCCGCGCAGCGCCGCGGCTCTGGCTCTTGGATAGGCTTGTCCCTCTTTGACCGCGGCGCGCACCGCTTCGTTGATTTCCTGTTTATGCGCCTGCATTTCCCGGGAAATTCGTAATAACTTCGTCATATTTCCCGCTTCACTGCCAAAGGAGATGTACGAGACGCCGAGGTTTTCCAAAATCTCTACCCCGCCTTTGGCAAAATATCCGGCATTGCCGGAGGCAAATAGCGTCGGCATCTCCACGACGAGATTCACGCCGTTTCTGACTGCCATCTCCGCGCGCGTCCATTTGTCGAGAATAGCAAAGCTGCCGCGCTGGGTGAAGCTGCCGCTGATGACCGCCACGCTCACCTCCGCGCCCGTCAGCTCCAGAGATTGTCTGAGGTGATATAAATGTCCGTTGTGAAATGGATTATATTCCGCGATGATTCCGACTGCCCGCATGAGACGACCTCCTTTCAAGCTTCCCGCTCGATCAACGAATCTGTCCGTCGCCGGTGATGATATATTTGTACGTGCTGAGCGCGTCCAGCCCCATCGGTCCTCTGGCATGAAGTTTTTGGGTGGAAATTCCCATTTCGCACCCCAAGCCGAATTCGCCGCCGTCCGTAAATCGGGTGGATACGTTCACATAGACTGCCGCACTGTCTGTCTGCATGGTAAAGATCTCCGCATGCTCCCGGTTCTCTGTGATGATTGCTTCGCTGTGTCCGGTGGAATGCTTTAAAATATGCGCCACAGCCGCGTGGACGTCGTCTACGACACCGACGGCCAGAATATAGTCTAAAAACTCTGTGTCAAAATCATGCGCGCCTGCCGGTGTTCCTTCGATGATGCCGGCTGCCTGCTGATCCAATCTGAGTTCGACAGGAACAAGACCCTCCTTTTGTCTGTCGTCTACCAACGCCTGCTTCAGCATCGGCAGGAATGTGGAAGCGATATCTTTGTGAACCAGACAAACCTCCTCCGCGTTGCATACAGACGGTCTGCCGGTTTTGGCATTGATGATGATCCGCAGCGCCTTTTGCAGGTCGGCCGCGTCATCTACGTAAACATGGCAGATTCCGGTTCCCGTTTGAATGCATGGAACGGTGGCGTTTTGGACGCAGGCTTGTATCAGCCCGGCACCTCCCCGCGGGATCAGAAGATCCACGAGGCCGGACGCGCGCATCAGCTCGTTGGCACTTTCCCTTGTGGTGTCCTGCAGCAGATTGATGATCTCAGGACAGCCTCCTGCATTTTCAATTCCTTTTTTTAAGGCGTTTACAATCGCGTTCGCGCTGCGGAAGGCTTCCTTACCGCCGCGCAGAATGCAGACGTTGCCGCTTTTCAGCGCCAGCGCTGCCGCGTCTGAGGTCACATTCGGTCTGCTTTCGTAAATGATCGCGACAAGACCGAGCGGGACCTGTTTCTTTGTGATGATCATGCCGTTTGGTCTTTCTGTCCGGTCAAGAATCCTGCCGGTATGATCCTCTAACTCCGCGATGGCGCGAATGCCTTCCGCCATCTGGTGAATTCTTTCCGCGTTCAGCATCAGCCTGTCCAGCATGACCGCGGACATTTTCGGTTTCGCGTCGGCGATATCCTCTCTGTTGCAGGAGAGAATTGTTTCCGTCTCTGCCTCCAGCTCCTCCGCCATCGCGCGCAGTAATTTATTTTTTTTCGCTTCTCCGATATCCCGCACATGCGGCCATGCGGCTTTTGTCTTTTTTATCATTTCAAATGTGCTCATCGTCTTACCCATCTTTCTTTGCTTGCTGTTTCTGTTTCTTTTTCTATTTTCGGGTTTCCTGCTTTCGGAATCTGGTTCCCACCTTTTCGCCGTCTACAATCTGGTATAAGATCTTTGGCTTCTGGCCATTGGCGATCACCATGTCGCATCCATGAGAAGTCGCGATTTTCGCTGCCTGCAGCTTCGTGATCATGCCGCCGGTTCCCAGCGCGGAGCCTTTTTCACCTGCCAGCTTCAGAATGCTTTCGTTTAGTTCCGGAACATCGCGGATCAATTCGGCGTTACGGTCAACCCTCGGATCCGCGTTATACAGGCCGTCGATATCGGATAAAAGAATCAGCAGATCCGCCTGAATGCTTGCCGCCACCTCCGCTGATAAAGTGTCATTATCACCGATCACGATTTCTTCTGTGGAAACGGTGTCGTTTTCATTGATGATTGGCAGCACATGGAGTTCCAGCAAGCGTTCCAAGGTGTTATGGAAATTTATTTTTTTCTCCGGCTCCTTGATGTCCGGCGCTGTGATCAATAGCTGCGCCACTGTATGGCTGTATGCGGTGAACATCTTGTCATAGGTATACATCAGTTCACATTGTCCCACCGCCGCCGCGGCTTGCTTCGTCGGCATATTCTCCGGTCTTCCGGCAAGATTAAGCTTACCGACGCCCATCCCGATCGCGCCCGATGAGACCAGTATGATTTCATGTCCCGCGTTTTTAAGGTCGCTGAGGACCTTACATAATTCTTCGATTCTCAAAATATTTAATCTTCCCGTGGCATGCGCCAGGGTAGAAGTTCCGACTTTTACTACGATTTTCAATTGTTTTTGTCCTTTCTTCCAAGCATACTGTCCTTAAAGTCAAATGTGATAAGACCATTATATCGCAAAAAGGTTCCAAAGTCCAATAGTTTCAACTGTTCAATCAAAGCATGACGCGTGTCAGAAGCATTGCAAGAATACCGGAAAAAATCCCATGCATGAGCTTAATCTGCAGGATATCGGCAAGTCGAATCCCGCTTCCTGCTGCCATCGATACGGATTGCCCGATGACAGAGAGTCCGCCGAAGGAGACGATGGTCGCGATCAGAACGGTTTTGAACGCGAGGCTCGCGTTGCAAAGGCTGATCATGTTCGCGCCGACGGTCATTTCCAGTATGCCTTTGAGAAAAGAAACCGTCAGTTCACTGCCGAGGTGCGTCCAGATCCCGGCTGCCTCAGCAAGATCAATACCGATCATAAAGATCATCAGATATGCTAAGATTACCGCCATGGCCTTGAAGCCGGACGTGATCGCAATCGTAAAATTTTCTAAAACGGGGGACGCAGCGGAATGCCTTGACGGATTCGCTGCCGAAACAGCAGCTCCCGCATGGAACTGTGCAGCGGAGTCTGCAAAGCTGCCTGCGGCAAGAGGTATCTCTTCCACGTCCCTGCGCCGCGTTCCGCCCCTTGCTCGCAGTTTCATGTCCCGCTTGCTGCCATGAAAGAAACAGCCGTTCAGCAGCGCGCCCAGATAATGTGCCAGCATGATGATCAGCGCCGCCCGCGTACTGCCGAGAAAGGCGCCAATCGTACCCATCAAAAAAGCCGGTCCGGTCACCAGACTGTAGCTTAGAACTTCCCTGCCGCGCGCGCATGACAGCGTGCCGTCACCCACCAGGTCGCCGACGATCTTGGCGCCCATCGGATAGCCCGAAAGTACCGCGATCAAAAGCGGATAAAGCTGTACCGGCAGCCGCTGCAGATTCCCGGTCCGTTTGATGAAATCCGCGAAGATAAAGAACGGCAGCAGCACCGGGACGATCGCGTTCGCCCAGATGATGATCGCCGACTTTGAGCCGGATTCCGTCACGCTCGGGAACACGACCATCGCGGCCGCGAAAAAAGCAGCCGCGGCCAAAATCAAATTTTTACTGTTCGTGCGATGATTAAAAACCTTCTTCATAACAGTAAAACTATATGCCGCGGCTTACTATTTATGTTATGCGATTTTTGCGATCTTCTCTTCGGCGCAGGCAGGTCGCTGATCAGAACAGCCCGCCAAACAGACCGCCTCGTCCGTTATTGTCGTTGCAAAAGATCAGGTACAGCACGATCAGCAGCAAAATCAGCCAGATACCGCTGCCGCCGCCCTCATTACAGGCATTCTGACAAGGCCGCGGCGGGCAGTCCTGCGGTGGCGGCGGACAGCAGCATTTTTGTCTGCACTGCTCCCTGCACTCTGCCTCACAGCACTCCATGCACTGCTTCGGGCTCTGCGGCCCGCGATAATCCCGTTGTTCCCCCATAAAAAAACCTCCATAGGATGTAAGATTTCAAATCGATACTTCATCCTATGCAGGTCTTTGTGTTTTCGTGTTACGGTCGCCAGTCAAACTGCGCGGCTTCTTCCTCTGCCGCCGCGTCCTCCGCGACCAGCGCAGCCTCTGCTTCCGCGTCCTCTGCGGCTGCCAGATCGCCGAGCGATACGATGTACTCGTCCAGCGGATAGTGCATGCACTCCGAAAAATCGTACTGATAGCCGCTGCCATCCAGCTTTTCCAACCGCGCGAGCAGCAGCGCGTCGCGCATGGTTTTTTCTTCTTCTATAAGCGTCGCCGGGTCCGTACAGTAAGCGCGGCTGTCGATGGAATACCACCTGCGAAAACGTTCCAGTTCCTCCATCAGTTTGCTGCGCAGCGTTTCATCCTCTTCGCAGTTTCTGCAAAGGCCGACCAGCGCGCGCCGCACGTTTTCAAAAATGCTGAACACCTCGGTCTCGCTGCCCGGCACGAAATTCGTGATCTCTTCGAAGTATTCATCAATCAGCTCCGCGAGTACCGCCTGATCCACCGCGCCGAAAAGCGCAGCTACATCCTCGTAGTCCAGCTCCTCCTCGCACTCAAAGAACGCCGCCAGATTCTCAAAATACTGAAAATCCTCCGCGCTTTCGATGTCTAAAAGTTCATAAAATTGCTCTCTGTTCATACTCTTTTCTCCATGATATCCATGATCTTCATAATCTTCGTTCCCGCCGCCTGCGGCATCCTGTGCTTTCCCTGCGCCTACCGATTGTTAGTTATAAGTCCAGATTCTTAAACTTCAG
This sequence comes from uncultured Eubacteriales bacterium, assembly GCA_900551415.1. GTDB lineage: Bacteria > Bacillota > Clostridia > Peptostreptococcales > Anaerovoracaceae > CAG-238. Next base: position 448 of record URWB01000131.1, on the reverse strand, counting down.
GATCAGATCGGACTCCTCGACCTCCAGTACCTTCTGGATCATGTTCACAAAATTCTCCGACAAGTCGCTCGCGTAAAAAATGTTTTCCCGGTCGTTTGCCGCCGCGTACTCCCGCAGGCTGTCATTGATTGGCCGCATAATCTCGTAGGACGGATTGATGATCTTGAGCGCCGGATATAAGCGTTTGATATTGCTGCGGATGATCGGGTAATGCGTGCAGCCCAGCACCAGGGTGTCGATTTGATTCTCCGCGAGGAAATCGTCCAGATAATAGTGGATCGTCAGGTCCATGATCTGATTGTCGATGATGCCCTCCTCGATCAGCGGTACAAACGCGGGCGTCGCCTTACTGAAAACATGGAGCGCCGGATTTTTTTCGAGAATCTTCCGCGGATAATCATCGCTGGCGATGGTCGCCTTGGTCGCGATCACGCCGATGCGGTTCGTT
>URWB01000130.1 GCA_900551415.1 uncultured Eubacteriales bacterium | reverse complement strand
CCGCCGCGAGGGTGCGTATGACTTGAGCTTTGATACGATTGCCGGATACGGACCACATGGGGCAATCGTACATTACGAATCCACGCCGGAGACGGATGTGGCGCTCGCGCCGGAGGGCTTCCTGCTTGTGGATTCCGGCGGACAGTATCGGGACGGCACGACGGATATCACGAGGACGGTCGCGCTCGGACCGCTGACCGACAAGATGAAGCGCTGCTATACGGCGGTGCTCAAGGGGCATATCGTTTTGGCAAGTGCACGCTTTGACGCGGAGACCACCGGTGAAGAACTGGATCAGAGAACACGCGTACCGTTGCGGGCGCAGGGACTGGACTATCTGCACGGTACAGGGCATGGTGTCGGACATCTTTTGAGCGTGCATGAGGGACCGCATACCATCAGCCCGCGCGGCAAGGATTGTCATGTTCTGCCGGGTATGATCAGCAGCGATGAGCCGGGTGTATATCTGGAGGGAGAATTCGGCGTCCGCCTGGAAAACGAGATCCTCTGCCGCAAAGCGCAGGCGGAAACAGACGGCGAAGAGAAAGCTTCGCCGTCCGGCACGGATGCAAAAGCGCAGGCGGGCACTGCGGAGCAGAACGAAAGCCATGCGGGATGCAGCGCAGGCGCAAACGGCAGGACATTCTGCTTTGAAACGATCACGTTTTGTCCGTTTGAGCGAGAAGCCATTTTAACGGAGCAGCTCACCGCGGAAGAGCGCGACTGGGTAAACAACTATCATCGGCAAGTTTACGAGATGCTCGCGCCGCTTTTGGACGAAGAAACGTGCGTGTGGCTGGCGGCACAGACAACGCCGCTGTAGAGCAAATAAAAAATCCTATTATGCATGGAAATATTGCCATGCGATATTTCCAAAATAACGACAAAAGCACCTTGCGAAGCGGCGCTCACCCATGAGCACCGCTGTAAAGCAAATTAAGATTTTTTTAAGAAAAATCTGCAGTCTTTTTTCGGCGCGGGTGGTATGATAGCAGCAAAGAAGGGGAAAAAGGAGAGAACGGGATATGAAAGGTACGATATTGATCGTGGATGACAATCGGGAGATCGTCGATTCGCTCGGCAAGCTGCTGGCCATCGAGGGCTATGAGATTCTGACGGCCTATGACGGTATGGAGGCTCTCAGCGTGCTTGAAAAAGGCCAGCCGGATCTGATCCTGCTGGACGTGATGATGCCGCGGCTGAACGGACTTTCGGCTCTGATGAAAATTCGAGAGAGCCACAATATTCCGGCGATCATGCTTTCTGCCAAAACCGAAGAGAGCGACAAGGTCTCCGGCTTGCTGCTGGGCGCGGATGACTACATCGAAAAGCCGTATAATCCGGCAGAACTTTTGGCGCGCGTGCAGGCACAGCTGCGGCGATACAAGGCTTACGGCGGCAGTCACCCGGCAGCGGAGCAGAAGGCGGATGAGATCGTCAACGGCGGTCTGACCTTGGATATGCGGCAAAAACTGTTGTTTGTGGATGGCGAGGCGGTGCGGCTGACCGCGACGGAGTACAAAATTACGGAGCTTTTGATGCGGCACATCGGACAGGTCTTTTCAGCGGCGCAGATCTACGAAAACGTATGGAATGAGAATGCGGATTTTTCGGTGGAAAATACGGTCATGGTGCATATCCGGCACATCCGGGAAAAAATCGAGATCGATCCGAAAAATCCAAGATATGTAAAGGTGGTATGGGGCATTGGGTACAAAATGGAAAAACACCAAAAATAACATCCGCGCGTTTTGGCTGGCGCATCGGACGCAGATTCTGACCGGATTTTTGGCGCTGCTCGCCTTGGCGCTGTTTCTGCTGCTGGCTTTCAACTATCGCCGGATGAACACCCGCATCGTCTGGAGCTTTGGGCTGGCGATGAATCTGATCGGGGCGGCGGCGCTTTCCCGGTGGTTTGCCTGCCATTTGCAAAAGCGCTATGCGGCATGGGAAACGCTTGACGAAGACTTTTATGAGATATGGTCCGCACGCAGTCAGGAGCAGGGAAAGGGGCTGCTGTACATCGCCGGTGCCGCCTTGGCGGGCGTTGCCGTATTCTTCGTCATCAAAAAGGTGACGGATGGCATCTGGTATCTGCCGAACTACGCGTATTTTTATCTATTGTTTTTTACGGTTCTGCTGCAGTATCTAGCGCTGTCGATGACCTTGAAACGCTTTATGAAAGCCAAACTGGACGCGTTTGTCGCGGGACTCAAGGAGCTGAATCGCACGCGGGTGGCGAGGGCGCTGCAGGTCGAAAAGGAAAGCATGGAAAAGGCGGCTAAAAGTGAGCAGCTCAAGGTTGATCTGATCTCCAATGTTTCACATGACCTCAAGACGCCGCTGACCTCGATGGTCGGCTATATCGAGCTGCTCAAAAAAGAGGAACTCGGCGATGCTGCCCGCGATTATGTCGAGGTGATCGCAAGCCGCGCCGAAAAACTCAAAGAAATGATCAGCAGCTTGTTTTCTTTGGCAAAAGCCAGCAGCGGCAATATCGAGCTGCATGAGGAGCCGCTCAGCTTCCACACCTTGCTGACGCAGATTCTTGCGGATATGAAGGATCGGATCGACGCGGCAGATCTGGAATTCGTGGTTTGCTTCGATGCTGCGCCGGATCAGCTGATGACGGATAGTGTGTATCTGTATCGCGTTTGCCAGAATCTGATTGAAAACGCGCTGAAATACGCGGCTTCGGGCACGCGCGTGTTCCTCAAGACCTTTGTAAGCAAGGAAGATCTGCATATTGAGATTCGCAGAAAGATCGTCTTTGAGATTACGAATACCTCCGGCTATCCAATCAACTTTGAAAAAGAAGAGATCGTCGAACGTTTCGCGCGCGGCGATAAGGCGCGCAGCAGCGAGGGCAACGGTCTGGGTCTGGCAATCGTCAGCACCTACACCGCAGCGCTCGGCGGCGATTTTGACATCGCCATCGACTGCGACCAGTTCAAGGCACGCATCGGCTTCCCGCTGCCGGAGAGTTTGGCGAAAGAAGCTGATTAAATCATTGGATTTTCAAGAAGGTCTTCCATGTCGCAGCCAAGAACCCGAGAAAGCTTATAAAGCATATGTGCTTGTGCTTTATCGATGTTGTTGACGCGCTGTTCGTACATCTGAATGTTGCGAAGATGCACACCTGATTCTTCTGCGAGTTCGGATTGCGATAAGCCTCGGCTTTCACGAATGCGTTTCAGCTTAGAATCGCCCTCCGCAGCCTTGTAGAACACTTCCATGGCGTCGATGAAACTCGTAATATCCATTTCGTGATATACGGAATACATATCGATAATCTTTGTCAAAGGGATGCGCGCAAAGATGTCTTTGAACCTGCGGCCGCAGAACCATTGATATTCGGCAAGTGCCCAACCTGCCCAATACGCGGGGGAATAATCCTCCGTGTTTGTGGGCGGCGGAAATTCCCGGCTCCCGTAGGCCTTCACGATGACAGCACGGGCAAGTTCCACGCCGGACATGCCTGCGATATAAGCAGGATTGCCGCGTTCGAACTGCTTGGCATAACCTGTGTTGACAAACAGTGCTGCGATCCAATCCGGCTTTAACTGGCAGTCGTTGATTGCGTAGTCAAAGAATGAGGATAGAAGCTCCTTTGCATTACTCAAATAGGCTGCGCTGTATGCGTGGGTCATCATTGCTCATCTCCTCTCTCAAAATATCAAGTACAAAAATATCATTTCGATAGGATTTGCTCTTCTTGATCTCTTTACGGTAAGCATCCCTTGCCTTGGTATCACGATACAGAAACTTCGGATAATAGATGCTTTTATCTACCGGATATACGTCGGTGAAACGTAAACGTGCAAAGGCTTTTGGCGAGATGACCACTGTTTGCTCGCCGAGTTTTCCGAGTTTCAATGCCAAATTCAGGCTTCTGAGCGGCAAAGTATTGGAAACGAAAGACTCTGCATACTGAAAATAGGAGTCGTCCGCACGGTAACCGACCACAATGTCATAGTCGCCAAGATCAATCGCGTAATGCTCAATGATGTAATCTCTTGCGTCAAGCGCAACCGCAGAGTCAAGCTTGAAGGTACGGAACTGCAGCAGCAACGCGATCCAGTTGAGGACTGTATGATTCCCGTCCAACAGATTCAGTGTTTTTAGACCTTCCGTATCCAAGCTGTAGATATTAACAAAACCGTCGGTGTTCTTTTTACATGCCCACTCTCGTGCCATCTCGTCGACCCGCGTGCAATAGAACCCCATGCCGTAGTCATTGTGGGGATTGCCGATATGGATATCCGGAACCTCGATGATATGATCGGTTCCGTGAAACAGCTGCATAAAACTCATAAAGAGATACCTCCATTATCATTGTGATGATATACATAGATTATATCATTACGATGATACTCCTGTCAATGGCGTGCAAAAGAAATTTCCAATGTTTGAATGTGAGAAAATGCAGCAAAGGGAGGTGGTGGTTTTCGTGAGGATTTAGCATGGTGCATAACACGTTCTGAAAAGAGTATGATAAAATTCTGTTATATATGTAACACTTCGCGTGTTACAGGAAGTAACATACGAAATGTATGACAAATGGACGAGAATGAAACAGCAGGGAATTCCGATATCCTAGAGCAGGAGGTAAAAAATGATTTGTCCAAGATGCGGAACCGAAACGGAAAGCTGGCCATGTCCGGAATGTGGGTTTCCGGAGATCATATTGCTCACATCCTTACAAAGGAAACAGTATGAGTTAAGAAAGACGATCGAAAGTACAGAAAACAAAGAGAAGATCCAGCAAATCGAGAAAGAAATCCAAGAGGCCAAAGAAAAAAATCTGCGCCATACATAAAAAAGAATACGGTAACTAAAGTTTAGCTAGTATGAAAAAGGAGAGATTACATTCGGAGGAAGGTATGAAATTATTACACACGTCGGACTGGCATTTGGGAATGACCATGAGAGGCAGCATCTCATATTTGCCAGACCAAAGATTTTTCGTGGATAGGATTTGCGAAATTGCGGAGGAAGAAAAGGTTCAAGGTATTCTAATTGCCGGAGATATTTTTGATAAAGGAATTGCCTCGCAGGATGCGTTAAAACTTTACGATGAGATTATGACGCATATATGCGGCGGACTTAAGATTCCTGTATATTTGATTGCGGGAAATCACGATGGCGCTGAGCGAATTTCGCAATGCAGCAGGCTCCTTGTGCAAAGTGGACTTCATATTGCAGGCACACTTGAAAAAGAACCACAAGTGGCGAATGCAGATGTGGATATTTACTTACTGCCGTGGTTTTCTACGGATAAGGTAAAGACGATATATCCGGACTTGGCAGATGACGTAAATTCAATGGATGATGCGTACAGGATTGTACTTGACAAATATAGGGAAGCCTTTGTATCGGGGCATAAGAATATTCTTGTGTCGCACGCATTTATTGTAGACGCAGAAACTTCGGTAAGTGACAGGGCTGCGGTGGTAGGAAGTGCGACTATGGTAGGCTCGTATGTGTTTGATGGCTTTGACTATGTTGCACTCGGGCATTTGCATGGACCACAGCAGGTTAACAACTTCATCAGATATAGCGGTACCCCGATGGCATATTCTTTCGGCAGAGAGGAAGAACAGGAAAAAAGCGTTGTAATCATAGATACCGACACGCTTGAACAAAAAAAGGTTCCACTTCCGCAGTTTCATAAGCGTGTAACATTAAAGGGAACTTTTGATGAACTTATGAATGGTGATTTTGATGAAGAAATATTGAAAGGCTACATAAAGCTTGATGTGACGGACCGCTATGTGGGGACTGAAGGGATGGCAAGGCTACGTCAAGTATCGGATGATTCTTGCAACTGGGAAACTGCTTCTGACACCTTCCAATCTGAAATATGACAACGCCACGCTCCATGACGAACCACTCTTTTTTAATGGGCAGAAAATTGGTTATAAATCCGTTGACAAATATGAAAGCTATCACCCTGTCGTCTGGCTGACTGCCAATGACCATGCTGGTGCCAAAAATACCGGCCTGTCCAACGACAAAATCATGTG
>URWB01000129.1 GCA_900551415.1 uncultured Eubacteriales bacterium | reverse complement strand
TTATAAGGAATGTAAAGTAACTTGCGCATGTGGTAACACTTTCGTTACAAAGTCAACCAAGGAAGAACTGAGACTCGACGTATGCTCAGCATGCCATCCGTTCTTCACCGGCGCAGCGAAGATGATCAACCGCGGCGGTCGTGTTGAAAAGTTCAAGAACAAATACAACCTCGACTAATCACAGGAAACAGACCCGGAGCTCTTGCTTCGGGTTTTTCGTTGCGGCTTCGCTGAAAATCCGAACCGCTTCGGGCAGAAAACCTGCAGCGCGAACCGGATTTTGCGTTTTTTCTTTCGGAAATCACAGAATGTTTGCGGAAAGCGTTTTTCGCCCTTTTCTTCTTGAAAAGTTTATGCTACAATAATAGATTAGAAAAGAATGAAATGAAGGAGAACCCAATGTTTGATAAACTCGATTTCATATTGGAAAAATACGAAGAACTGTCTCTGAAAGTTTCTGACCCGGATGTCATCAACAATCAGAAGCTCTGGCAGAAACACATCAAAGAGATGGGCGAAATGGAGCCGATCGTCAATAAATACAGGGAATACAAAAAGGCGAAGGAGGCGGTCGCGGAGGCTAAGGAAATGCTGGATTCCGGCGATGAGGAGCTGCGCGAACTCGCCAAGATGGAGATCGCCGAATACGAGGAGCAGCTTCCGCAGTTGGAGGAACAGCTCAAGATCCTCCTGCTTCCAAAAGATCCGAACGATGACAAAAATGTCATTTTGGAGGTGCGCGCGGGTACCGGCGGCGAAGAGGCCGCGCTGTTCGCGCAGGATCTTTTGCGTATGTATCTGCGCTACGCGGAGCGCCGCGGCTGGAAGGCAGAGATTATGGATGCCAATGATACCGGTATCGGCGGTATCAAGGAAGCCAGTGTTCTGATCAAAGGGAAAGGGGCTTATTCCAGACTCAAATATGAATCCGGCACGCATCGCGTGCAGCGCGTACCGGAAACCGAAAGCTCCGGCCGCATCCACACATCTGCGGCAACGGTTGCCGTACTGCCGGAGGTGGATGATGTAGAAGTAGAAATCAATCCAAACGATGTTCGCGTCGATGTATACCGCTCCTCCGGAAACGGCGGACAGTGCGTCAATACGACGGACTCCGCAGTGCGGCTGACCCATATTCCGACCGGACTGGTGGTCACCTGTCAGGACGAAAAATCACAGATTAAGAACAAGGATAAGGCGTTCAAGGTGCTCAGATCGCGGTTATACGATATGAAGCTGCAGGAGCAGAACGATGAAATTTCAGCGGAGCGCCGCAGCCAGGTCGGTTCCGGAGACAGAAGCGAGCGCATCAGAACGTATAACTTCCCGCAGGGACGAATCACCGATCACCGCATTGGCATGACGATTTATAAATTGGACAGCTTCCTGGATGGTGACATCGATGAAATTATCGATGGATTGATTACGAGTGACCAGGCAGAGAAGATGAAGAACTTTTAGGCCTTGCTTCGATCATATGAACGGCGTTGCCGCAAGGCAGCAAGGCCAGCGTGAATTAAGGCCTTGCTTCGATCGTGCCAGCGGCGTTGCCGCAAGGCAGCAAGGCCAAAGATTTACCTCACAAATCTGAAGGGTGTGGAGAATAAATTGGAGACGAGAATTTTAGGAACAACAGAAGCGGATATACGGCTGGCGGCGGAGATGATCCAAAAAGGCGGCTTGGTCGCCTTCCCGACGGAAACGGTCTACGGACTGGGCGCTGACGCGCTGAACGCGGAGGCGGTCGGCAAGGTCTACGCGGCGAAGGGCAGGCCTTCGGATAATCCGATGATCGTGCACATAGCGCAAAAGAGCGATATGAACAAGCTGACCGATGGCATCACACCGGAGGTGGAGAGGCTGATGGAGGCTTTTTGGCCGGGGCCGCTGACGATGGTCGTGCCGGCGAAGGATGTGATTCCGAAGGTGACGACAGGCGGTCTTGCGACGGTTGGCGTGCGGATGCCGGAGGACGCGATTGCCAGAGCGCTGATCAGCGCGGCTGGGGTGCCGATCGCGGCGCCGAGCGCGAATCTGTCCGGCAAACCGAGTCCGACGCGCTACACCCATGTGGCGGAGGACCTCGACGGGCGTATCGACGCGATTATCGCAGGTGATGACTGCAAGGCAGGCATTGAATCTACGGTGGTGGATATGACCGGAGAAGTGCCGACGATCCTGCGTCCGGGCGTAATCACGCGGGAAATGCTCCGCGAAGCGCTCAACGGGGAGGTCGCTGTGGATCCTGCGCTTTTTGAAAAGCCGGATATTTTTAACAACGACGGAAACGGACTGCTGCAGACGGGCGAGGATTTCCATCCGAAGGCGCCGGGCATGAAATACAAGCATTACGCGCCGCGAGCGGAGATGACGATCTTCAGCGGAGAACGTGAAAAGGTAAAGCTGGCGATGGCAGAAGAAAAAATGCGTCGTGCCGCGCAGGGACAAAAGGTCGAAGTCATTGTCTACGATGACGCGGATCCGCAGACTGCCGCGCATGATTTTTTTGCAAGGCTCAGAGCTTGCGACAAAAAGGGCGTGGACGTGATTTTGGCGGCGGCGCTTAAGGAAGATGGCATAGGGTTCGCGGTGATGAACAGGATGTTTAAGTCCGCGGGATATCATATTAAGGAGGTTCTGTAATGAAAATTGCAGTTGCGTCAGACCACGGAGGCTTCGCGCTGAAGGAACTGGTCAAGAAGCATTTGGAAGAAAGAGGAGCGGAGGTCCTGGATCTGGGGACGCACTCCGAGGAATCGGTGGATTATCCGATTTATGGAAAACGCTGCGCGGAGGCGGTCGCTTCGGGTGAGGCGGATCTGGGCGTAGTTTGCTGCGGGACAGGCATCGGTATTTCTATCGCGGCCAATAAGGTCAAGGGGATTCGCTGCGGCCTCTGCACGTCTGTCGAGATGGCGCATCTGACGAAGCAGCATAATAACGCGAACATGATCGCGCTCGGCGGCAGAACCACATCGCCGGCGCTCGCGCTTGCCATCGTCGATGAATGGCTGGATACCGACTTTGAGGGCGGCAGACACCAGAGACGTGTGGATATGCTTAACGAAATGTAAGCCTTTTCTTGCGTGTTTTCTCAAGAAAGGACTTGCCTGACGGGCAAAAATGAATCAGACAACTATGAATTACCAATGAGATAAAAGGAGAAATATGATGGGAAAAGTACTAGTATTCGATCATCCGTTAATTCAGCACAAGGTCACTCTGATGAGAAAAAAGGAGACCAATAACAAGGAATTCCGAGAGCTGGCCAAGGAGGTCGTCACGCTCATGGGCTATGAGGCGACACGCAATCTGCCGCTGATGGATGTGGAAATCGAGACACCGATCTGCAAGACAACGCAGAAGATGCTCAAGGGTGAGGATATCGCAATCGTACCGATTTTGAGAGCGGGACTTGGCTTTGTAGATGGTATGCTGGCGCTTTACCCGAACGCGAAGGTCGGACATGTGGGCCTTTATCGGGATCCGGAAACGCATATGCCGGTGGAGTATTACTGCAAACTGCCGAAGGATATCGACAAAAGAACGATTTTTGTGGTTGACCCGATGCTGGCAACAGGCGGTTCGGCAATCGACGCGATCAACTCCATCAAAGCGCGCGGCGGCAAGGACATTATCTTCATGTGTCTGATCGCGGCGCCGGAGGGCATCGAGGCCCTGCAGAAGGCGCACCCGGATGTGGATATTTATATCGCGCAGCAGGATGAAAGACTGAACGAGCATGCTTACATCATCCCGGGACTCGGTGACGCGGGCGACAGATTATTTGGAACGAAATAAGGAATTTTTTGATGAAACAAAGAAGAGATCCGGCACTGTTTATCCATCGACCGAGAGATGTTTAGATTGCTCGGTATGCGAAGAACAGAAGAACGCGAGGAAGCGAATCACGGGAGGAAATAGATATGAAATTTGATTTTATACCGGACAGCGTGAGCCATTTTGACAATGCTTACGATGTGCTCAAAGAGAGAGGTTTTATTGAGCAGTCCACGAACGAGGACGAAATCCGCAAGTTGCTACAGAACGAAAAGGTCAAGTTCTACATCGGTTTTGACCCGACGGCAGACTGCCTGCATGTCGGGCATTTCATGCAGGTCATTATCATGATGTATATGCAAAAATACGGGCATACCCCTGTTGTACTGATTGGCGGCGGTACCGGCATGGTCGGCGACCCGTCCGGTCGTACAGACATGCGCAAGGTGATGACGATCGAGACCATTGAGAATAACTGCAACCAGTTTAAAAAACTGTTCGACCGCTTTTTGGACTTTGACGATGAATGGGAATACGTCGGCAACGAGGGTGTTTACACACCGGGCCACCAAAACAAGGAACCGGAGCCGGGCAAGGCTGTCGCGGTCAACAACGCGAGATGGCTGCGGCCGCTCAACTACATCGACTTTTTGAGAGAGATCGGCACGCAGTTCAACATCAACACAATGCTGCGTGCGGAATGCTTCAAGCAGAGAATGGAGCGCGAGGGCGGTCTGACGATGTTCGAGCTGAACTACATGCTGATGCAGAGCTACGACTTTATGGTTATGGCGCGTGACTTCGACGTAAAGATTGAATTCGGCGGCAACGACCAGTGGTCCAACATTATCGGCGGCGTCGATCTGACGCGTAAGATGGCGGGAAAAGAGGTTTACGGCATGACCTTCTCGCTTTTGACGAACTCCGAGGGTCAGAAGATGGGCAAGACCGCAAAGGGCGCGCTGTGGCTCAACGCGGAAAAAACCAGCCCGTATGAATTCTTCCAGTACTGGAGAAATGTCGCGGACGCGGATGTCAACAAATGCCTGCGTATGTTGACCTTCCTGCCGATGGACGAGGTCAATCGTCTGTCTGCGCTGGAGGGCGCGGAAATCAACCACGCCAAGGAGGTATTGGCTTACGAGGTCACCAAGCTGGTGCATGGTGAGGAAGAAGCGCAGAAGGCACTCGACGGTGCGCGCGCGGCCTTTGGCGGCGGCGGAGACATGGCGAACGTGCCGACGACCAAGATGGAAAGAGAGAAATTTGAAGGCGAAGGCATCGGCGTTGTGACGCTGATCAAGGAGCTCGGTCTGGTGCCGAACACCAGTGAGGGCTTCCGCACGATCGAGCAGGGCGGCCTGACGGTCGCGGGAAACAAGGTGACCGACCGCAAGCTGAATATCACCGCCGACATGTTTGACGCGGAAGGCAAGCTGCTGATCCAAAAGGGCAAGAAGAAGTTCCATATGGTGGAATTAGACTGATGAAGGCGATTGTACGCGGATATTTTTCGTAATTTACGGAATTTCTTTGTGGGCGCCGTAAAAATTACCTGATAATTTCAAAAAAGCCTTGCATTTGCAAGGCTTTTGCTATATACTAATATAGCACGATTGTGCAAGCGGGCGCAGGATGGGATAGCCGTCCGGGACCCGAAACTAAACCGTTTTAGTATATCGAAAACGATTTTGCTGTCCGCAAGAAGCAGAATCCCAGTAGACAAAGCCGAAACCGTTTGATCGCAGAGCCATGCGAAGCTCTGCCGCAAGGTCAAACTCAGTAGGTAGAAAGGAAAAGAAATGAAGTCATTTATCGCAAAACCTGCAGAAGTGGAACGTAAATGGTACGTCATCGATGCAGAAGGCAAGACGCTCGGCAGACTTGCGTCCGAGGTTGCTTCCATCCTTCGCGGTAAGAAGAAACCGATCTACACTCCGCACGTAGACTGCGGCGACAATGTTATCATCATCAACGCTGAGAAGGTTGAGGTAACAGGCAAGAAGAGAAAAGAAAAGATCTACAAGAGACATACCGGTTATCCGGGCGGTCTGCGTGAGATCACGTTCGAAAAGCTGCAGGCCAAGAAGCCCGAAGAGATTATCAGACATGCAGTCAAAGGCATGCTTCCTGACGGTAAGTTAGGCAGACAGATGTATAAGAAGTTAAAGGTTTACGCAGGACCGGAGCATCCGCACACTGCACAGAAACCGGAAACTTGGGAATTCTAGGAAAGGGAGGAATAGACAATGGCAAAGATGCAATATCAAGGAACAGGCAGAAGAAAAAGTTCAGTTGCTAGAGTTAGATTAATCC
>URWB01000128.1 GCA_900551415.1 uncultured Eubacteriales bacterium | reverse complement strand
GTCACCCACATTATATCTAAATCCAAGTTATAATCTGGGAAAAATTTTCCGAGTTCTTGATTGGCACAATCTATACTATCTTGAACTGTAAAATCATATCCGTCAAAATATGGATACAACCGCTCGACTTCGTTTGAACAATATTGAATTCCACTGAAGCTTTCCAATTTTGTTGTTGTTTTTTTAATTTTTGTATTCAGATCATCGTATTCGAATAAAACCAGATTTCCATCGTTCTGACAAATATATACAGCGCCTCGTTCATTTTTGTCCTGATTCAGATAATTCATTATGATAACATTATCTTCCTCTCTTTTTTCTTCCTGTACCATTGATTGAGGATAAATGTTCAAGACATTTTCTACAGGTAGAATCTGATTTTCCATAATCTGAATCGGCACTTTATCTACTTGAGGAATGATTGGCGTTACATCTACGCTAACTGTCCTTCCATATCGGTCAACGTAGTCTTTTTTCCACTCGATATTTGCTTCTGTTTGGAGTTCATTTATGCCGATGTATTCCGCGCGTACCGGTTTAGTCATGCCTATTATCCACGGTATGGCGCAAAGTAACATTAAGGCAGGAATTTTCTTAAACATGTTCTCTCTCCTTAAATAATGGGTAAGTTGTTCCGCTCCTTTATTCCAACTGTACAAGCCTCGCCTGACTCTATTTCCGTAAACTTTTTTATGCCTTCTTAATCCACTGGAATCACAACCTTTTCATCTAAACTTTCTCACTTATATAGACGTAAAAATTTTCTCATATTTACACCTTTTTTCGTTTTTGTCGGATATAAATCAATAAATCGCAATTCGTAGCTCGTTTTCTTTTCGAAAAATCGCTCTCAACCATAGCATCATTTTTTCGTTTTCCTTCTCAATATGCAAAAAGCGCAGCCTTTTCAAGCCGCGCTCTCTCGTCTATACTGTTATCGTTTCAAAGCAATTCACATTTCTGTCATCTATTTTCACTGAAACGCAGATTCTACGATTTCCAGCCCCGGTATGTCGCTTCAAGCGTCCGCGTCTTTTCCCAAATCTCCTCGGCAATCACTTTGCAGTTCTTCGCGTTCATTCCCGCCGCTTTTCCAACTGCCAGCAGCTCTTTCATCCCCGGATTTCTGCCGTTTCCATCCACCGTCGTGCTATGCTCTCCGAAGTAGGTCGTGCTCCACGTCAAATCATACGCCGGCGACGGATGCCAGCAATCCATCTGTTCGTCATAGATCCAGCTGAAATTCTTCGCATGGTCATCGCGATTATGCGCAAAGACATTGAAACACATCCGTCTGTACATCTGCTCCAAATCTTCCCGATTATCCAGAGAAAGAATCTTCGTCAGTTTCATCAGCGTATGATAGTCCATCGCGGCAGTGCGCCAATCCACTTCGAGAATCGCCGCCGCAGTCAGCATGTGCTGCCGCTCGATACGCCCATCCGTCTTTCTTCGGTCAAACCGCTTTACAGCAAAGTAACCCGCACACACGCTGGACGGCATCAGCTTGGTTTCCGGCACGATGATTCCGCAGTCCGCGGCGCAATCCATATAGGCTTTTTCCATCGTGCCGCTATCCTTCATCTCATCGGAAGCCGGAAACTTGATGATCCACTCATCCGTCATGATCTTCGGTCTTGCGCCGCCGGAACTGCCGCCCATTTGGAACAGTTCATCCAGATCGCCCGCATCCTCGTGATTCAATATCGCATGACACTGAGCGGAAAGCTCGTCCAGATCATCAATCGCGGCATCCTGCTGGATATTCCAAGCCGGACGATACGCCAACGCACCCATTCCCGAATCACCGACGATCGCCAAACGCTCCAACTGCGTCATATCCGCAGAAAGAATTCCCCGCGCCTTTAACATCCGATCGACCAGCAGCTGCCCCCACGCATCCGGCAGACTATCGGCAAACACGCCCCACAATCCGGAAAACGCTTGGCTCGTCGGAACAAAGACCTTTTGCTCCACCGGCAGCGAAAACGGACTGATTGCAAAGCCGTTGTCCAGCCATTCTTCCGAATAAGCGAACGCTACCCGCCGATCCGCGGTCTGCGCCATCGTTCCGACAAATCGCTCGCCGAGGTAGACTTCGAGCTTACGTTCTTTCACGGATAACCTCCTCAATGCTGCCGTATTCCACATTCGTGAACAGATTTTTGATTTCATCCGCGCAGTCCAGTGCAACACACAACTTTGTCAGCGAGTTCAGCGAAATCTGCCCCGTCGTTTCAAAGCGCTTGATGCTGCCATAGCTTACGTTGCTCTTTTCGCTCAGCGCCTGCTGTGAAAGACTGCGGCGCTTGCGGATGCGGCTTAAACGCTGCGCCAACGCTTTGTCGATTTCTTCCGGCGTTTCCCAAACGAACTTCATGTCATCCTCCAACGGATCATATTTGATACAAATCTCTAAGAACCACGCTTAATAGGCCATATTTTATCCATTTCAGTATATCACAATACGTTTTTGTTTTCAAGACGATACTTCCTATGCAAAAAGCGCAGCTTCTGCAAGCCGCGCTCGATCATTCGTTTTTCCGCTTTTAGGCATATTTCTCAGTTTCATCGTTCCTCTGAACCGCTGAATGGATCGCTTTTCAAATACCGTTTCATCAGGAACGTACAAAAATACGGAAAGGTATAAACGTTATCACTGAATCCAATGTTGCCACCCGTCAGCTTGATTCCATGATGGATTTCAGGATACCTGTCATTCTCAATCAACGCCTGCATGGACTTCGCTTTTCCGCTTTTCGCCTTCACTTCAACGGGAATCAGTTCGGAGGCCGTCCTGACAAAGAAATCTTCCTCCAGCGTTGAATCCTCCCGCTTATAGTAATACAATTCATATCCGCTCTTTACGAGCGCTTCTCCAACGACATTTTCATACAGTGCGCCTTTGTATACGCCAAGATTTTTATTCGCTCTCAAATCTTCCTGTGCTTCTTCATCCAAGAGCGCCACCAGCAACCCACTGTCGGCAAAATACACCTTCATTTTTGTATCGTCATAGTTTCCCCTAAGCGGCAGTTCAGGGAAATGAAGGCAATAACAAATATTGATAATTCCCGCATCATTCAGCCATTCTATACAGCCCCGATAATCCTTGAACCGCGCTCCGGACGCCACTTTAGAAATTTGGAATTTCTTGTTTTCTTTTGCAAGCTGCACCGGAATCTGATTGAAAATATTCAAAATCCGTGTCTGGTCTACGCCGTCCGCATATTTGCGAATATCTTCTTTATAATCTAAAATGAGTTGCTTCTGAATCTCCTGCGTTCCTTCAAACGTTCCCTTTTCAATATATTCCTTGACGACGGCAGGCATCCCGCCCAAGATACAATAATCCAAGAACAGATTATGGCACGTTTTCAGCAAGACCTCGTTAAACGGCTTCATCTGAACCATGTGCTGATAAATATCTTCAACGAAATCTGCTTCATAGCCTTTCGCCCAAATGAACTCCTCAAAATCCAAGGACTTCATTTCATAATCGCTTTTATACCCTACGCTGTTGCTTTCAATCTTTCGATAGTTGATTCCAAGCATCGAGCCGCTGCAAATCACGTCAAATCTTCCGTCTATGTGAAAAAACTTGAGCGCCGTTGCGATGTCCGGAAATTCCTGCAACTCATCGAAAAAAATCAGTGTTTCGCCCGGAATAAAGCGTTTAGCCGGATCCATTCGCGATATGTTCTTAATGATGTCGTCTGTTTTGTAGCCATCTTCGGTAATCAGCTTGTATTTGGGTTCTTCAACAAAATTGATGTATATGACGCTCGTATAATTGGCTTCGGCAAAGTGATGAACCGATTCCGTTTTTCCAATCTGTCTGGGTCCTTTAACGATCAATGGTTTTCGTTTCGGATCAGCCTTCCACTGCCTGAGCGTTTCATCTATTTTCCGCTTCAAATACGTCATCGCAACCGCTCCCCTCTGCTTTCTTTCTTCAATTATATGCCGTCTTTCCGATTTGCACAACGTAATCTGCGAAAAAATGAGCGAATATTTCTCCAAATCCAATATTTCATGAGCGAATACTCTGCGAGCATCCACATTTCATGGGGGAATCCGCTTCGTTTTCTTTATCCTATTGAAAAAGCGCAGCTTCTGCAAGCCGCGCTCGATCATTCGTTTTTCCGCTTTCACGCATATTTCTTTCTCTGCTCGATCACGCCCGCCAGCAGCGCCAGAAGCACCTGCGCGTCCTCCTGCGCATCGCCTTCCAATGCCGTCTGTTGCGGGTCGCCCTCGCGGATTCTCAGCGTTCTTCGAATCTCCTTGGGAATCACCACGCGCCCCAATTCGTCGATTCTCCGCACAATGCCCGTTGCTCGCACAATTATGCTGCCTCCTTCTTCAACTTTCGCTCTCTTTGGCACCCCTATTATGCGGCAGGCAACGCGATTTATGCGCATGAGCCCATCTGGCAATCCCATCCAGCGAATCGTTCAGGCCGCCCGTCCGCGGAGCATGATTTTGGCAGAGAAGACGTTATCCCGATAGGTGAAGGTGCTTGCGCCGCCGTTTTTTTCCGCAATGTGCCGAACGGACTGAATCCCGACGCCGTTTCCCTTGCGTTTGGAGGAGCGGAATATCCCGTTTGTTTCCTTCACCTCCGTGTCGCATGCGTTTTCAACCAGCATCAACAGCAGCTTTTCCGCGTGCACATAGGCCTTCACCTTGATCTGCCGCCGGGCTGGCGTGGTGCGGAAGCTGGCCTCCAGCGCATTTTCCAGCAGATTGGACAGCACCAAGCCCATGTCGATTTCATCGACCGGGAGCGTCTGCGGCAAATCAATCTGCGCGGAAAACGGAATCCCTTCCCGCTTCGCAAGCGCGCAGTAATAGCCGAGCACGCTGTCCACCGCGCGGTTTTCGCAGAAATGCATATCCAAATCGGGAATCCGGGAAACGGTCTGCGCCAGATACGCCTTGATCGCCTCCATGTCGTCGGCTTCCGCCAGCATGGAAATCTGGTTCAGGTGGTGCCGGATGTCGTGGCGCGCCTGCCGCACTTCCTCGATGGCGACCTTGAGGTTTTCGTAGCGCTGCTGCTGCATGGATAGAAGCTGGTTCTCCTGCCGCAGTCTGGCGTTTCGGTTCAGGCTCGTTGCCATCAGCAGGAAGATCGTGTTGAACATGAACATGAGGATGAGCAGCGCGACGCTCAGAACGATGTAGCCCTGAAGCACACGGCCGGTATAGAGCGTCGTCGGATAGATCGGAACCATAAAGAGGTTGAGCGCGATAAACATGAGCGGCAGAATCCAGAACACATACCACGTCTGCGCAAAATTGTCGTCCTCCACCATGGTTCTCACCGCGTGGGTCGCCGGATAATACGCGGCGGCGGTCACCAACCAGCAGACCGCATTGTAAACGACGCCCGCCCGCAGGCAGAACCACGGCGCCGCCTGCGGCGTTTGGGCGCGCATCAGCATGGCCGCGTTGAGCGCTCGGGACAGGCTGTTTAGGCATGCGAATACCGCGCAGACGGACAGCGCAATCGTTCCGGATTTCCAAAGGGAAATCTGCGTCGTTCGGATGTACAGGAGCATCGCCATCAGCGTCAGCCCCGCCGTCGCGAGCGCCGCGGAGGCATGCAGATACCGGCAGAACGCGCCTCCGGCCACGCACAGCCCCAGCATCATCTTGAGAGCGTCCCCGGGAAACGAAGCCAGCATGATGAACGCCTCGTCGCCTGTCGTCGCGACAAGGGTCGCCATCAGGGCACCGAAACCCACCATCCTGTGCGAATAGAGGGACACACCCGCGAAGCCGCCGAGACAGCCGGGAATGAAACCGAGTGCAGAAGACGTGCAAATCTGCGCAAACCGGTGATTTTCAAGCCCTCGGAAAAGACGCCCCTTCGTCACGACATTGAAAATTTCTATCAATGTCATCATAAGGATGACGAGTGCGCAGATGCCTATGGATTCTGTCAATGCATCCAGAAGTGCATCAGGTATGCCGGTCGGGATGTGGTGTTCAGTATGTACGTGCAAAAAATAAGGAATCATGTCGAAAGTCAATTATCACTTGGTGACAGTGCCTGATATGTAAAGACTTATCACAGGTCTTAAAGGTGAATTAGTGGTGAGGATGACGGCCACGTCGTTATCCCCGGCAGGAAGTCCGGTCGTGTCAAGCCGGCAGACGAACTCGCCGCTCGC
>URWB01000127.1 GCA_900551415.1 uncultured Eubacteriales bacterium | reverse complement strand
GGTCACGGAGTTGCCCGCCGCGTCGGTCGCCGTAATGACGATGGTATTCGCGCCTTCCGCCAGCGTGACGGCCTTGCTGAACGCGCCGCCCGCGCCGACCGCGACGCCGCCCTGATCCGCGCCGTTGAGCGTGATCTGGATCTCCACGGGCGAAGAGGTCGCGTCGTTGGTGATGAAAAAAGAGCTGCACCGACATCACGAGGATGCTGGTACAGCTCTTGAGATTTTGTATGGAATTGTGGGAGCAAAAACTGTCGTCTCTTGGTCTCCTATATACCTATTGGGATTAGATATAGAGCGAGAAAAGACGACAGTTTTTGATAAGGCTGAATTTACATTTCGAGGGGCAAAGGCAAAGACGATATGAACCGGAACAGGTCCACACGGAGGTCGGCAGGATTTATCGCTTTCCGGTCGGGAGCTTTATCCGTTTCGTGCTGAGTTGACTGAGCGAACTAAATTCATCGAAATTTTTAACTAAATCCACGTCATAGATGGCGCAATAGTGCTTTGTCATATCAAGCATAGAGTGGCCTAACAGCTTTTGGAGTGTGAACGCATTGCCTCCGCAATCGACAAGATACTTGCGGGCAAAGGTGTGTCGGAAAAGGTGGATGGAAGTCTTTTTTTCCCCGCGTCTCCTGTTGTCGTTGGCAATACTGCAGCGCAAACCGTTTTCGGTCATTGGCTTATCCGCATCGGATGGAAAGAGTGGTTCATTCGCTTTTCCCTCGCGGTATGTCAGATACTCTTGCAGGATGGCGACCATATCGAAGCAAAGGGGTAGTGGCTGAGGACGGTTGTTCTTGATATGGCGTGTGAAGAGAACTCTGTTTTCCAAATCCAAATCCCGTACCTGAAAACTGCGGACCGTAGAGGCCCGACAACCGCAGTTGAGCAGAAGATTGATGATAACCCATGACCGATATTCGGAGAAATCGCACCGTTTCAGATTCGGCTTTCTGAGCAGCTGTTTCAGCTCTGCATCGGTGTAAGGCGTTTTGACCGTTTCCTCCCCCTTGTATGGCTTGAAGGTATAGCGGGATATTCCCTCGGTCTTGCACCAGTTGAAGAACGAGGCCAATGCGACCGTATAGGTGTGGATGGAATTGCGGGAGAGGTTGGCACGCAGCAGCGCTTCAATCAAAGCGTTTAGCGTATCCGCATGAAATGCGGTCATATCCATTTCTCCTATCGGGTAGTGCCTATTGACGGCTTGATAGGCTTGCTGATAGGAGAGGATAGTTTTCTCTCTGACACCGGACGAGCGCTTTGAGGCAAGGAAGGTGCGGAAGTTTTCGTCAATCGTAGTGGCTTTCAGACGTTTTTTCATCGTGCTTGAATCTCCTTTTTCGTTGTAAAATCTATTTCTATACAGCTTCAACTGCATAAAAACCGCAGGGATCACTTATAGCCGGATATCGTCCTCCGACTTGCTCAGGCGCAGGAAGACCAGCATGGAAACGATGGTCAGAAGGGTAAGGATCGCAGCAAAGGCACAGGCAGTGCCGTCCGCTCCACGGCTGATGGCCACATAGGTGGACATGGTGAGGTTGATCGTTTTGTTGTTATACAGAATGATCGCGCCGGAAAGCTCCGTTACGATAGCGACCCAGCTTAGGATCGCACCGGACATGATACCGCTGGACATCATCGGAACGGTGACCTTCAGGAAGGTCTTGAGCTTGCTGGCTCCGAGACTGATGGAAGCCTCCTCTATGCTCATGGGAATCTGCATCAGGCGTGCCGTTGCCGAACGGATGGTGTAGGGCATACGGCGAATGACCAGATTGAGCACCATAATGATGAAAGTACCCGTAAGCGCCCATGGCTTCTGGCCGAAGGCGATGACCAACGCGATGCCGATGACGGAGCCGGGCATGATATAGGGCAGCATTGCCATCGTATCGATCGCATGATTGAGCGGCCCGCTGCGGCGCACGACCAAGTAGGAGATGAGCACAGAAAGCACAATGATGATCGCCAACGCAACAACACCCTGCAGCAGCGTATTTTCAATACTGCGGGCAAGGAGCTTTTTGGCGGCGGCGCGATAATTGACCAGAGAGTATCCGGGCTTGAAAATAGCGCCGCTGCAGTTGCGGAAGGACAGATAGCACACATACAGATTCGGTGCAAAGCCGATGAATACCAGAAGATAGCAGTAAAGGTGCATCAGAAGTCCGGAAATGCCCTTCGGCTTTTTCTTGTCGATTGGATGCAGGGCATTGATGGAAAAACGATAGCGACTGGTGGCAATCTGTTGGATCAGGAAAATGGCGCCGGTCACGATAATGGCAATGACGGAAATCGCGGCGGCAAAATTGTGATCCTGTCCGTTTTCGCCAAGATACTGATTATAGATCTCGACCGGGAAGGTTCGGAAGCCCTCGCCGATCATCAGCGGCGTGCCGAAGTCGGCAAATGCACGCATAAAGACCATCAACGCAGCCGCCAGAAGGGTCGGCATGGAGAGGTTCATCACGATGCTGAAAAAGCGCTTTGCACCGCTGCACCCGAGATTGGCGCTCGCCTCCATCAGTGTGTTATCCACATTGCGGAACGCGCCGTTCATATAGATGAACACCAGCGGGAACAGCTTGAGCGACTGCACGAGCACAATGCCCTTGAAGCCGTAAATGCTTCCAAGCGTGATGCCGAACACATTTTTGAAAAACAGCGTAATGACGCCGGAGCGGCCAAGCAGCATGATCCAGGCATACGCCCCGATAAAAGGCGCGGACATGGAGCACAGGATGCTCACAACAAAGAGAAATTTCGATCCTTTGATATGATAAAATGTATAAAAGTAGGAAAACGGAAGCGCAAGCAGGAGCGTAAAAAGAGTGATCGCGACCGTGACCTTAAAGCTGTTGAGGATCGTGACGCTGTAATAGGAGTCGCCGAAAAATTTTGCAAACTGTGAAAGAGTGAAATTTCCTTCCGGACTGATCACCGCCTGCTTGAGGATACCGAGCATCGGGTAAACCAAAAACAGGATCGCGAGCACAAGGAAGGCAAGCGTAAAGAACGACCATATCTCTAATTTCTTATGCTTCATCTGAATACCCTTTCCCCGCTCACGCAGTCACAAGGTCGTTCTGCACTCCGGTAAGAAGGTTGACCTTTGTCTCTGCATGGAAGAGATTGACCTTCTCTGTATTGATCGTCAGCGTGATGGCCGTGCCCGGCTCAATGATGCTGTCGATCGACGATTCCTGAATGATCTCCACCTGCTCACCGGTAGAGAGCGTGACAAAATAGTGAGTATTCAAGCCGAGAAACACGCAATCGTCCACAATGCCCTTCATACCGTCAGCCTCGATGCCTGTGCCGAGCAGCAGTTCTTCCGGACGGACGGAAAGGATGACGTTCTGATCGCGCTGCTCCTCCGGACGAATATTTTTCATCTCCGCGCGATAACCGCATTTCGTTACAAGATATGCCTTGCCGTCCCGCATCTCAAGGCTTCCTTCCAACACATTGGAGCGGCCGATAAAGGTAGAGACAAACAGGTTTGCAGGACGCTGGTAGATATTCTTCGGCTTTCCGACATGCTGGATCACGCCGCCGTTCATTACGGCGATCCGGTCCGACACGGCCATTGCCTCTTCCTGATCGTGGGTCACATAAACCGTGGTGATCCCGACGGAATGCTGAATATTCTTAATGACCGTCCGCATCTCCACGCGCAGCTTGGCATCAAGGTTAGAAAGGGGCTCGTCCATCAGCAGAACATCCGGCTCGATGCAAAGCGCACGCGCCAGCGCAACACGCTGCTGCTGTCCGCCGGAAAGACGTTCCGGCATACGGTCCGCGAACTGGTCGATCTGCATGAGCTGCATAAACTTGTCCGCCTGTGCAGCGATCTGATCTTTAGGGAACTTCTTGTTTCGCAGGCCAAACTCCACATTTTTGCGAACATTCAGATGCGGGAAGATCGCGTAATTCTGGAACACCATACCGATATTGCGCTTGGCAGGGTCCAGCTCATTGATCCGACGGTCGTTAAAGTAGAAGTCGCCGCCCTCAATGGAATTAAAGCCCGCGATCATGCGCAGCAATGTTGTTTTTCCGCAGCCCGAGGGGCCAAGCAAAGTAAAGAACTCTCCCTCGCGGATGCTGAGGCTCAGATCCGGTATGATAACATTCTCTCCGTACTTTTTTACAGCGTCTTTGATATGAATAGCAACACTCATTTGCTTCGCTCCCTTTCGCTCTTATCCTATCGTTTCATCTTCCCACGGATGCATAATGACCTTCATTCCCTTAGCCTTACGGAAGGTCTCATATCCCTCTTTCCACTCGGACATGGGGATCACTTCGCTGATGAGAGGCTTCAGGTCCACGCACTTGCCGTTCATAATGCGCAGCGTTCTCGCCCAGGTCACCGTACTGGTGGACTTATCCCCCTGGATCGTGATCTCCTTTTTGTAGACGATGTTGTAATAATCCAGCGGGATATTGCCCATGTTCATGCCGATGGCAACAAAGGTCCCCTTGCGCTTGCAGCAATCCAGTCCGCTCAAAATACCGGGAACAGCGCCGGTGCAATCATAGACATAGTCCGCGCCGCGGCCATCGGAAAGGGACTCCAGATAAGCCTTCAAATCGGTTTCCTGCGAATTGACCGTATGCTGAATGCCGTAGTTTTCTCTGGCAAAGCGGAGACGCTCCTCATCGCCGTTGATACCCGAGATCACCACCACGCATCCCGATGCCTTGGCCAAAGCCGCAACCATTTGCCCCATGGGGCCGGGGCCGACCACCAACACCAGATCCCCCGCCATCGGATGGGTCAGATTGCATACCGCGTGGACAACGCAGGCAAACGGCTCTGCCAACGCGCCCTCTTCAAAGCTCAGATCGTCCGCCAGCTTGTGGCAGTATTTTGCAGAGGCAATGCAATAGTTTGCGAAATAACCGTCCGCGGCGGAGCCGAGGCCCTTGCGGCTTGCACACATATTGGTCTCGCCCTTACGGCAGTATTCACAAGTCCCGCAGGAGGTCAGAGTGGTCTCCGCCGTCACGCGATCCCCTACCCGGATATCCTCGACGCCTTCGCCGACCTCAACGACAACGCCCGCGCCCTCGTGGCCGATGATCACAGGGTAGCGGTAGCGGTCTGCCATCAGGCCGTTATACAAAGCGTGAATGTCAGAGGCGCAGATCGAGGCTGCCATTACTTTGATTTTGACCTGTCCCGGACCAGGGACCGGTTCCGGCAAATTCGTGCGGTAAAATGTTCCTTCCTGACCGGGGAACTCCTTTACAATTGCGTTCATTATAAACACACTTCCTTTTGAAAATTGTTATTTCAAACTTATTGTGTTATAAAATATCACAGTGAGCGTTTGCTTGCAACAAAAAATTTAACAATTGTGATAAGATTTATTAACAAACTTTATGCCTTCATTTTGTTGATTTGCACATTTCCGTTAAAAAAATATCAATAAATGTTTGATTATTTGATAAAATATGATATACTCTCAGCAGTCGAACATTTTTAGCCATCAAATCAAACATTCTTACATGTTACATAGAGTCGGGAGAAAAGACTATGAATGCAGATGAACGCAGAGAAAAAATCACAAGATTGGTCAATCGAAACGGTGAGGTCTCCTTTGCGGAAATCAAGGCCGCTCTGCCGGATGTTTCCGATATGACCGTGCGCCGTGATCTGGAATTTCTTGGGCAAAGCAATAAGATCGTGCGTGTGTTTGGAGGAGCTAAGTCTGTAGATTATCTCGTCGGTGTGTCTGAGGCAGGTTATGCCAAGCGCAGTATTGAGCAGGCCGAGGGAAAGGCGCAGATCGCCCGCAAGGCCGTCCAGCTTCTCAAAGAGGATACCGCTGTCTTTCTTGGATCCGGCACAACGACCGCACAGTTTGCCAAGCTCTTTCCGAACGGAAAATATTTTGTAACAACGACCGGCCTGAACTGCGCGATCGATCTATCTGCACTGCCGGACGTTTCGCTGATGATGCTTGGCGGCAGTATCAACAAAAACAGCTTTTGCGTCAATGGCACGATCGCCGATAAGATGATCGCAGATATGCATTTTAATATCGCCTTTCTTGGCGTGGGCGGGTATCTGCCGGGCAAGGGGTTTACGACCAGCGTCATTGAGGACTATATCCTCCGTCAGACTATTGTGAAAAACAGCGACACCACAGCGATTTTAATGGATTCAACGAAGTTTGGCAGAACAGGCGTCAGCACATTTACGTTTGCAGCACCCGAAATGATCCGCTATGTTATTTC
>URWB01000126.1 GCA_900551415.1 uncultured Eubacteriales bacterium | reverse complement strand
TTGGTAACATACTTTCAGAAACAATAGTATAAATACTATATCCACCCAAAGTAATCTTATTATTAGAAACCCTTTGAACAAAAATAATACTCACAATTATACACACCAACAAGGTAGTAAAAGCCTTAACTACCATAAACATAACACGTAATTTTTTATTTTCCAAAAGTTTTCTCATATCATCACCAACTAAATATTAAAATTATCAATCCTAGAGAAATATTTATCAATTTTATCCCTAAATATCCTCGTTATTTCCTTATCACTAACAACACTCTTATATTTTATAATCGTAAATTGTTTTGAAACAATATTTTTAAGTTCATCCTCCGTCATATCAGTATTAATATCAACTAATTTTTGAACCATATTTCCAACCAATTTTTCAGTAATTTCCTTCTTCTCTACCTTAGACTTAGATTCATTATCGATAGAATCTGCTACCAAATAATTTAAAAGAAAAGTTTCATCCAAATACTGTTTGAATTTTCCATCATCATTATAATTCTTAGAATTCTTAACCCTAGAAGTATCATCATCAACATGCTCCTGCATAAAATTCCAAAGCTTAAGTGCATATTGAAAATTTACATTCTTCAAAATAACATTAGTCTTTTTTATAGGAGAAGTAACTAAAGCAATATGCTTCTTAGCCAAATCCATATAAACCTGACTAGAACATAAATCTTTAACCCTAAGTTCTAATTTTTCGATTCTCTGTTCAATAGATAAATTATTATCACCAGTATTCTTATTTAAAGATGTATTTAACTTGGTATCTAAACTCATTGAAATATTTACCTTTTCCTCACCAACATTAGTAGAAGCACTATATTCAAATTTCTTATTATTCTTAAATTTAGATTCCAAAACAGAACCGGATTTCTTTCTCTGAATATACATTTTCATATTCTGAATCAAACTATAAATAAACCTATTTTCATAAGTATCAAAACTTTCTTCTTTATTTATATTAAGAATTTTAGAAGGCCTAACATCCCCCGTTTTTTTATTATAATCCTGAATTAAATTAGTATTTCTAGAAAGGTGCTTTATACTCTCAACACCGATTTTTTTAGCCAATTCGACCTTAATAATATCCTCCTCATTAACAATAAATCTATTAGGATTCCTCAAGATATTATCAATATAGCGAATAGTATCTTCCATTATTTCTAACCATTCATAATTACATTCAATTTTATCATAGTCGGTAACTACTTTAAGTTCTGATGAAACATGATCAGCAAAATTATTTACCTTTGCATTATCCGCTTTTTCAAATCAGGACGAAGGCGGCGTTCTGTTGTTCGGGGTGAAAGAGGAAGATGATTTTAAGGAAGTCGGCGTTTATGATGTGCAGGATCTGCAAAAAAAGATCAACGAGCAGGCCCTGCAGATGGAGCCGGTCGTACGCCCCCTGCTGACCGCAGTCGAAAAAGACGGGCGCTGCTTTGCAGCTGCGGAGATTCCCGGTATGGATTTGGCCGAGAGACCCTGCTTTTATCGCGGACACGGCAGACTGCGCGGCTCTTTCGTCAGGATCGGAGACAGCGATGAACCGATGACCGAGTATGAGATCTACAGCTATGAGGCTTTTCGAAAAAAATATCAGGATGATATCCGCATCATACCCCGAGCAGTCATGTCCGCACTGGATCAAAATGCAGTGAACGCATATCTGAACAAGCTGAAACAGGGCAAGCCCAATCTGGCCGCGCTGACGGACGGAGAGATCTGTGAACTGATGAGCATCACCCGAGACGGCGCGGCGACGCTGAGCGCTGTGCTTCTGTTCGGTCTCTATCCGCAGGCATATCTGCCGCAGCTTTGCATCACAGCCATTGCAGTACCGGGCACCGAGATCGGTGACCTCGGCAGCGCGGGAGAACGTTTCATCGACAACAAACGGATTGAAGGCAGCATACCGCAGATGCTGGAGGATGCGATGCAATTCGTCCGCAAAAATATGCGGACCAAGACCATCATCGATCCGCTGACCGGCAGGAGAGAGGATCGTATGGATTACCCGATGACGGCCGTCAGAGAGGCCATCGTCAACGCGCTCGTGCATCGGGACTACAGCATGCACACAGAGGGCATGCCGATCCGGCTCATTTTGTTTGAGGACCGTATGGAGATCCGCAATCCGGGCGGCATCTATGGCAGGATTCGCGCCGACAAACTCGGCAAAGTCCAGCCGGACACCAGAAACCCTGTGCTTGCGAGCGCCCTGGAGGTCCTGGGCATGACCGAGAACCGGTATTCCGGTATACCGACCATTCGCAAGGTGATGCAGGAGTCTGGTCTGCCGCAGCCTGTATTCTGCGACGAAAGGGGCAGCTTTGTCGTTACCTTCCGCAAAGAAATGCCGCAGGCGGCGCGGGCATCTGATCCGCATGCAGCAGGCAGCTTGGCCGGGGCGCTGGTTTCGTTTTGCGAGACGCCGCGGACCAGAGAGGAAATCTGCACCTTTCTCGACCTGAAATCCAGCCCATATGTGGTGAAAGAATATGTGCTGCCGCTGGTGGAAAGCGGGAATCTGCGCATGACCATACCCGACAAGCCGCGGAGCTCGAAGCAGCGGTATGTTGCCGCGGAGAATGCGAGATAGCAAAAAAACCATCCACGCGTTCGACGCGTGGATGGTTTTTTATGGTGGACGATGAGGGATTCGAACCCTTGACCTCCGCGTTGCGAACGCGGCGCTCTCCCAGCTGAGCTAATCGCCCCTAACGACCCTACCATCATAACACAACGAGGAGAAAGATGCAAGAGAATTCGATAAAATTTTAAAAAGAAGTTTTGCGGGAGCTGATTGAGAAGAACAGCGAAGGCTTGTCTGAAGGTAGGCAGTAGTTATAACAACATGCGGAACGTATACAATAAAATAGCAAAAAAATGAGGCGGAGAAATCAATATAGAAGCAGAACACAAGCCTGTGTAAACAGCTGACAAAATTCGCGCGAAAGTCCTTGAAACCAAGCGTGATTTGGTATACAATAAAAAGTAATATTTTTGTTCAAAAAACATGACGATAGAATGAGAAAAGTTAAGGAGAAAAAATATGGCGTTTTATTTCAAAGAACCTTCCAGAACGTTTAATGAGTATCTGCTGGTACCGGGTTACTCCGGCAAGGACTGCAGGGTTGAGGCGGTTTCGCTCGCCACGCCTGTAACAAAATTCAAAAAAGGTGAAAAACCTGAGATCACAATGAACATTCCATTGGTATCCGCTGTCATGCAGGCTGTTTCCGACGATAATATGGCGGTCGCGTTGGCAAAAGAAGGTGGAATTTCTTTTATATTCGGCTCCCAGACAATCGAAAATCAAGCGGCCATGGTACGCAGAGTCAAGGCGCACAAGGCGGGTTTTGTAACAAGCGATTCCAATCTGCGCCCGGATCAGACGCTCAAAGATGTACTCGAGCTCAAGGCACTCAAGGGACACAGCACGATTGCCATTACAGACGACGGCACCGCGGAAGGCAAGATTCTGGGTCTGGTGACCAGCCGTGACTATCGCGTAAGCAGAATGTCCATGGACACCCGCATCAGCGAGTTTATGACACCGTTTGAAAAGCTGATTTACGGCCGCTCGGGGATCACCTTGAGCGAGGCAAACGACATTCTTTGGGACAACAAGCTGAACGCACTTCCGATCATCGATGAAAACCAAAGACTGACACACTTCGTATTCCGCAAGGACTACGATTCTCATAAGGATAACCCGAACGAGCTTTTGGACGAGCACAAGCGCTATGTGGTTGGTGCCGGCGTGAATACGCGCGACTACGAAGAAAGAATTCCTGCGCTGGTCGAGGCCGGCGTGGATGTACTCTGCATCGACAGTTCCGAGGGCTACAGCGAGTGGCAGGCGGATACGATCCGCTGGGTACGCGAAAAATACGGCGACTCCGTGAAAATAGGCGCTGGCAATGTCGTTGACGGCGAAGGCTTCCGCTATCTGGCCGAAATCGGCGCGGACTTCGTCAAAATCGGCATCGGCGGCGGCTCCATCTGTATCACGCGAGAGCAGAAGGGAATCGGACGCGGACAGGCAACGGCGGTCATTGAGGTTGCGGCGGCGCGTGACGAATACTTCAAAGAGACCGGCATCTATGTGCCAATCTGTTCCGATGGCGGTATCGTCTACGACCATCATATGACTCTGGCGCTGGCGATGGGCGCAGACTTCATCATGCTGGGCAGATATTTCGCGCGCTTTGATGAATCCCCGACAAACAAGTTGAATATCAACGGCAACTATGTCAAAGAATACTGGGGTGAAGGCTCCAACCGCGCTCGCAACTGGCAGCGTTACGATCTGGGCGGCGATCCACGCATGAAATTCGAGGAAGGCGTGGACTCCTATGTGCCATACGCAGGTTCCCTGCACGATAACGTCAACCTTTCTCTGACCAAGGTCAAATCTACGATGTGCAACTGCGGCGCGCTTTCTATCAAGGAACTGCAGGAAAAGGCAAAACTGACGTTGGTTTCCGCGACCTCCATCGTCGAGGGCGGAGCACACGACGTTATTTTGAAGGACGCGTCCGGCAACGTGATTAAATAAAGGAAGAAAAATAAAAAACGAAAAAACATCGGGGCAGTGGGCGCGTGCCGATAGCGCCCCTGCTTGTATGAAAATACAGATACAGTAAGGACAGAAAATATGAGACAGAATATTATCGTTTTAGACTTCGGCGGTCAGTACAATCAATTGATCGCGCGTCGGGTTCGCGAGTGCAATGTGTACTGCGAGGTGCATCCGTACACGATGCCGATCGAGCAGATCAAACAGATGGCACCGTCAGGCATCATTTTGACCGGAGGTCCAAATAGTGTATACGGCGAGGATTCCCCACAGTGTGACCCACAAATTTTCAAGCTTGGCATTCCGATCCTCGGCATCTGCTACGGCGCACAGCTTTTGGCGCATCAGCTCGGCGGCAAGGTAGCGACTGCGCCGGTCAGCGAATACGGCAGGACAGAGGTGATCATCGACGACCGCGGCGGCTTGCTCGCGGGGCTCGGCGTAGGCGGACCGGAAACAACCGGCTGCGCGAAACCGGATCACACGATCATGTGGATGAGCCATACCGATTATATCGAAACCGTTCCCGCGGGATTTCGGGTGACGGCCCATACGCCGGTCTGCCCGGTGGCTGCTATGGAGAACGCGGCAGCCGGCTTCTACGCGACGCAGTTCCACCCGGAGGTCATGCACTCCATAGAAGGCTTCAAGCTGCTGCAAAATTTCGTACTGCGCATCTGCGGCTGTGACGGCGATTGGAAAATGGACAGCTTCGTAGAAAGCACCATTCGTGAGGTCCGAGAAAAAGTCGGCAGCGGCAAGGTACTTTGCGCCTTGTCGGGCGGCGTGGATTCCTCGGTCGCGGCGGTCCTTCTGTCCAAAGCCGTCGGCAAGCAGCTGACCTGCGTCTTTGTCGATCATGGTCTTCTGCGCAAGAACGAGGGCGATGAGGTGGAAGCGGTATTCGGTCCAAACGGTCCTTACAAGCTGAACTTCATCCGCGTCAACGCGCAGGAACGTTTCTACGCGAAGCTGGCCGGCGTGACAGAACCGGAGGCTAAGCGCAAAATCATCGGCGAGGAATTTATCCGCGTGTTTGAAGAGGAAGCAAAAAAAATCGGCGCGGTGGACTTCTTGGTACAGGGAACCATCTACCCGGACGTCATCGAGTCCGGCCTGGGCAAGTCCGCGGTGATCAAATCTCATCATAATGTAGGCGGTCTGCCGGATTATGTGGACTTTAAGGAAATCATCGAGCCATTGCGGATGTTATTCAAGGATGAGGTGCGCCGCGCGGGACTGGAACTCGGCATTCCGGACTACCTTGTGTTCCGCCAGCCTTTCCCGGGTCCCGGACTTGGCATTCGCATCATCGGAGAGGTGACCGCCGAAAAGGTCAAGATTGTGCAGGACGCGGACTATATCTATCGGGAGGAAATCGCCCGCGCGATGAGCGCAGGACAGATCCCGCAGTATGGTCATCCTGGCACGCTCGGACAATATTTCGCGGCACTGACCAACATGCGCTCTGTTGGCGTTATGGGAGACTTTCGGACCTATGATTATGCCATCGCATTGCGCGCCGTCACGACCAGCGACTTTATGACTGCCGAAGCGGCACACCTGCCGTGGGATCTGATCGACCGCGTAACGACCCGTATTATCAATGAAGTCGACCATGTCAACCGCGTCGTCTACGACTGCACCGGCAAACCACCGGGAACGATAGAGTGGGAATAAATATTTAGTGTTTCCAGAATCCTGAAAAGCGTTGGTAATACAGCGTTTTTCAGGATTTTTCTTTTTTAGCGGCTACAAATTGGC
>URWB01000125.1 GCA_900551415.1 uncultured Eubacteriales bacterium | reverse complement strand
AGCAAAGATTACCAAAAAGACCGGAAACTATATCAACACAAGCGGGAAGAAAGGCGTGCGCTACTACTACAAGGCGCGAATCATGGTCTATGACAAGAACGGTAAACTTATCGCGCAGACAAAACTGAAGCAGTGCCAATACGCCTGCCGCGTGAGATAGCAGGACGAAAGAGACAGGACGCAGACCTTCGGCGCGTGACGCTTTGCGGAGCGGGCGCGAGCGAAGAAGTCATCATAAATAAGCGCAAATAACAGCAAAAAGACCTTTTCCAAAAGGTCTTTTTGTGTTAGAATAAGAAGGATCATACAGTGATAAAATTTTCGGGAGGTAAGGATGGAACCGATTTATAAAAGAGTCCTGCTCAAGATCAGCGGTGAAGCGCTGGCGGGCAGCGACCATTTTGGCATCAATGAGGCAATGACACAAAAGGTTGCCAAGGAAGTCAAGCAAATTCACGATTTGGGCGTAGAAGTCGCGATCGTTGTCGGAGGCGGCAATTTCTGGCGGGGGCGTACGAGCAAGGATATGGACCGCGCGACCGCCGACTACATGGGAATGCTGGCAACAGTCATGAACTCCCTGGCACTGCAGGACGCGTTTTTGGCACTCGGCGTTCCGGCAAAGGTGCAGACCGCCATCGAAATGAAGGAGATCGCAGAGCCGTACGCCAGACGCAGAGCACTGAGCCATTTGGAGCATGGGGACATCGTCATTTTCGGAGCAGGTACCGGAAGTCCTTTCTTTTCGACAGATACCGCGGCGGCGCTCAGAGCCGCGGAGATTGACGCGGACGTGATTCTTTTGGCCAAGAATGTAGACGGTGTTTATGACAGCGATCCGGCAACAAATCCAAATGCCGTCCGGTTTGACGAGCTGACGCACATGGAGGTGGTTGAAAAAGATCTCAAGGTCATGGATCTGACCGCAGCCACACTTTGCAAGGATAACCATATCATCATTCATGTTTTCGCCATCGCGGAGGAAGGTAACGTTGTCAAAGCGATCGCAGGCGAAAAAATCGGAACGATTATCAAATAGAAGCAGGGAAGGGATTAGGAGGAAAACTCATGGAAAAGACAAAAAAGAATCTTGAAGAAAGAAGTAAAAAAACGATTGCGATTCTGAAGGAAGACCTCAATACGGTCAGAGCGGGCAGAGCCAATCCGGCGCTTTTAGACAAGGTTACGGTGGACTATTACGGCTCTCCGACACCACTCAAAAATCTGGCGAACATCTCTGTACCGGATCCGAGAACGCTGCTGATCGCGCCGTTTGACCCGAAATCGATCGGAGAGATCGAAAAGGCGATCAATGTCGCGAACATCGGCATCAATCCATCGAACGACGGCAAGGCAGTCAGACTGGTGATCCCGCAGGTGACCGAGGAACGCAGAAAAGAACTGACCAAGACCGTTAAGAAGATGGGCGAGGACAGCAAGGTCGCGATCCGCAATCTCAGAAGAGAAGCCAATGACGAGATGAAGAAGCTCGAAAAGAATCACGAAATCACCGAGGATGAGCTCAAAAAAGCGCTGGACGATATCCAGAAGGCAACCGATAAGACAACAAAGGAAATCGATGAGATTATCGCGGCCAAGGACAAGGAAATCATGGAAGTATAGCAGGTATTTCCGGGTAGAATAACAGGAAAAAAGATAGTGTGGCTGCCGGCGGGGGCCACACTCTTTGTAGGAGTCATAATGAGCGAAGCAGAGAAGATGCCGCGGCACGTTGCCGTCATCATGGACGGCAACGGACGCTGGGCGGAGCAGCACAAGGTCAGCAGACTGCAGGGACATAACCGCGGCATGCTGACTATGAAGGAAATTATCAAAAAAGCCGATGTCATGGGGATTCGTCACCTGACGGTCTACGCGTTTTCCACCGAAAACTGGAAGCGCTCGCAGGAGGAGGTCGGCGGCATATTCAACCTCCTGGTCAAATTTGTCGGCAGCGAGCTTGCGGAGCTGCACCAAAACAATGTCAAGGTGCATATCCTGGGCGATTACAGCAAAGTGCCGGAGACAGCGGTTAAGAGTATCGAAAAAGCACTGAAGACTACGGCAAGCAATACAGGTCTGCAGTTTCATATAGCCTTAAATTACGGCAGCAGGGCGGAGATTACCCGCGGCGTGCGAAAACTCTGCGAGTCGGTGCGAAGCGGTACGCTCGCGCCGGAGGATATCGACGAAAAAATTATTTCGGAGAGCCTCTATACGGGCGCGGAGAACGGCAGCGTGCCGGATCCGGATCTGATCATCCGCACGAGCGGGGAACAGCGGCTTTCCAATTTTTTGCTGTGGCAGGCAGCTTACAGCGAGCTGGCGTTCACCGACACGCTGTGGCCGGATTTCACACCGCAGGAATTTGAGACCATGGTTTTGGAATTTACGCATAGGGGCCGCAGATTTGGCGGAAGATAAGGGGAGGTTACGAATGAAAACAAGAATTATTTCGGCATGTGTGATGCTGCCGCTTCTGATTTTGGTTTATCTGGGCGGTTATCCGCTGATGGCAGCGGCGTTTTTGGTCGGCGCGATCGGGCTGCGCGAGTTTTATCAGGGCTTTGAGGCAGCGGAAACGAAACCTTGCGGGCCGATTGGCTATACGGCGTTGGTTGCGCTGTACGCGCTGAATCTGGCGTTTCCGTCAGATCTGCGCTTCGTGATGGTTTGGATCGTGCTGGTCGTGATGGCCTCGATGATCTACGGCTTTAATGTGGAAGAACGGAAGCTGCAGGACATGACAGCGACCCTGCTTGGAATTTTATATGTTGTCTTCTTTTCCTTCCACATCGTATTGATTGACCAGACCGCGGACAGCGATCTGATCTGGCTGGTATTTTTGGCGGCGTTCGGCACAGACATCATGGCGTACTTTGTGGGCATGGCAATCGGCAAGCATAAACTCTGCCCGCATTTGAGCCCAAAAAAGAGCAAGGAAGGCGCGGTCGGCGGTGTGCTCGGCAGTGTGCTGTTTTGCGGTATCTTCGCCTATTTCGTAAAGCCGGATATGATTGCGGAATGCATGGTGATCGCGGTAGTCGGCAGCGTGGTCGCGCAGTTTGGCGATTTGGCGGCGTCGGCGTTCAAACGGCAGATGGGCATCAAGGATTACGGCAATCTGATTCCGGGGCACGGCGGTATTTTGGACCGCTTCGACAGCGTATTGTTTACGGCACCGATGATTTACTACTGCATTTTGTTTGTCAATGAAATGTAGGCGCGTGTCAGAATATAAAAAATGGATATACATGGGGCAGAGGATTGACAAAATAAAATGAAGAAGATTACGATTTTGGGCAGTACCGGCTCGATCGGTACGCAGACTTTAGAGGTCATCGCGGCCAATCCCGATCGTTTTTGCGTGACGGCGCTGACCTGCGGCAGGAATACCGCGCTTTTGGCAAAGCAGATCGCGGTGTTTCGTCCGCGGCTTGCGGTTACCGAGCGGAGAGAGGACGCGCTCGCGCTGGCGGCGCAGTTTCCGCAGGTCACACTCCTGCACGGCAGGGAGGGTTTGATCGAGGCCGCGACCGCGGACTGTGATATGGTGGTGAACGCGCTGATGGGAATGCGCGGTCTGGAACCGACCTATCACGCGATTTTGGCAGGCAGGGATATTGCGCTCGCCAACAAAGAAACGCTGGTGGCGGGCGGCCGGCTCGTGATGGAAACCGTCAGCGAAAAGGGCGTGCGTCTGCTGCCGGTGGACAGTGAGCACAGCGCGATCTTTCAGTGTCTGGAGGGGAATCGGCATCGTCCGGTAAAAAAAATACTCCTGACTGCGAGCGGCGGTCCGTTCCGCGGATTTTCAAGGGAGGAACTGGAGCATGTAACGCCGGCGCAGGCGCTGAAACACCCGAACTGGAGCATGGGCGCGAAGATTACGATTGACTCCGCGACCATGATGAACAAGGGGCTGGAGGTCATCGAGGCGAAATGGCTGTTCGATGTGCCTGCCGCGCGGATTCAGGTGTTGGTGCATCCGCAGAGCATTCTGCACTCGGCGGTGGAGTTTGCGGACAATTCTGTTATCGGTCAGATGGGCGTGCCGGATATGCGGATTCCGATCAGTCTGGCCTTGGGTTATCCGGAGCGTCTTGAGAATCCGGACGCGCCGCTGGATTTTTTTGGAGCGGGAAGCTGTCTGACCTTTGAAAAGCCGGATCTTGAGACATTCACCTGTCTGGGACTTGCTTACGCGGCGCTGCAGACGGGCGGCAGTTGTCCGCTGGTGCTGAACGCCGCCAACGAGGTGCTGGTGGATGCGTTTTTGCAGGAAAAGATCAGATTTTTGGATATCCCGCGCAAGCTGTCGTTGATTCTTTCAAGGCACAGCGCAGCAGAACGATTGGATTTAGAGGGAATTTTGGAGATTGACCGTCAGACGCGCGCAAAAACGCGGGAACTTCTGTAAACCCGGGCTTCGGCCTCGGCAAGAAGCAACACTTTCAGCGCATCGCGCGGATAGTGATTCAGCGGGCTTTGACGTCAAGGATATGAGAGAAAGAATGGAGATTTGGATATGAAAACAGCGATTTTGACGATTGTGCTGTTCTGCATTATGATTTTTCCGCATGAGCTGGGGCATTTTCTGGCGGCGAAAAAGATGGGCGTGCAGGTCAATGAATTCGCGTTCGGCATGGGGCCGACAATCTGGAAAAAACAGCGGGGCGAAACGCTGCACAGCATCCGCCTCTTTCCGATCGGAGGCTTCTGCGCGATGGAGGGAGAGGATGGAGAGTCTGATAATCCGCGCGCGTTTGGAAGCAAGAAGCCATGGCAGCGGCTTGTGATCCTGGCGGCAGGTTCGTTTATGAATTTGGTCTGCGCGCTGGTGATTTCATGGCTGCTGATCGGAACGCTCGGGTTTACGACCACGACAGTCGGGACAGTTTCATCAGACAGTCCGGCCATGAAGGCGGGTCTTGCGGCAGGGGACAAGATCGTGCGCATCGATGATACCAAAATTGAAACATGGAATGACGTCAGCGCGGCAATCGCTGCGGCTGAGGGCAAGCCGCTGTCGTTTACGGTGCAGTCCGATGGAGAGGATCGTGATTTGACGATCACACCGCAGCTGATGCGCGCGCAGGACGCGAACGGACAGGAAACGCAGTATTACGCGGTCGGCATCACCTGCAGGATCAGTCATAATCCGCTGAAAGCGATTGCCGCGGGCACGCAGACAACCTGGAATATGACAAAGACGATGTTCAGCGCGCTGGGCGATTTGGCAACCGGAAGAGCAGACGCGGATGACCTTTCGGGGCCGGTTGGCATGGTACAGATGGTCAGCAGAACGAGCGAATACGGTTGGGTCTATTATGGATTTTTGACGATTCTGATCTGTCTGAATCTGGCAGTCATCAATATGCTGCCGCTTCCGGCTTTGGACGGCGGACGTATTCTTTTCGTGCTGTTTACGATGATCACAGGCAAAAAAGTCAGCGAAAAGGTGGAGGGAACCGTACACATCATCGGACT
This sequence comes from uncultured Eubacteriales bacterium, assembly GCA_900551415.1. Classification (GTDB taxonomy): domain Bacteria; phylum Bacillota; class Clostridia; order Peptostreptococcales; family Anaerovoracaceae; genus CAG-238. Next base: position 918 of record URWB01000125.1, on the reverse strand, counting down.
GGTCCTGCTGCTGGCATTGATGCTCTACGTGACGAAAAACGATATTTTCCGCCTGATCGGTTAGCCGCACGGGCGCAGGGCAGAAGCCGGGAATCAGAGAAGCTGACCGGAGAAAGGGTCTAAGGAGGCGCTTATGAAAAAGAACGAAACGAGACAGGTGCGGTGCGGCGATGTGCTGATCGGGGGCGGCGCGCCTGTCAGTATCCAGTCGATGACGAACGTGGATTCTCGTGATGAGCACGCGCTGACAGAGCAGATTGCGCGGCTTGCGGATGCAGGTTGTCAGATCGTGCGTATTTCGGTACCGGACGCGGAAGCCGCGGAGGTCTTTGGCAGCGTGAAGCGAAAATTTCAACGTCTGCCGCTGGTCGCGGACATTCACTTTGATTATCGGATGGCGATCGAAGCGATCCGGCAGGGCGCGGATAAGATCCGTATCAATCCGGGGAATATCGGCGGACCGGAGCGCGTGCGCGAGGTGGTGCGGGCAGCGAAGGAGCGAGAGATCCCGATTCGCGTGGGCGTCAATTCCGGTTCTCTCGAAAAGCCGATTCTGACAAAATATGGCGGCGTGACCGCCGCGGCGCTGGCAGAGAGCGCTTTATACAATTTGGCGATGATCGAGGATCTGGGCTATGACAGGCTTGTGGTTTCCCTGAAGGCCTCAGATGTGACGCTGAACTACGAGGCGCACAGACTTTTGGCATCGCAGACCGATGTGCCGGTGCACATCGGGATTACCGAGGCGGGCACGCCGAAACGAGGCAAGCTGAAATCGGCGATCGGCATCGGTTCGCTGCTGCTATGCGGCATTGGAGATACGATGCGGGTTTCCCTGACGGCAGACCCGGTGGAAGAAGTGCCGCAGCCGTCCTCGCGCGCGTCGATCTCACGCAGCAGCATCTTGGTCAGGCCGAG